>DAOWID010000294.1 GCA_030641115.1 Planctomycetota bacterium
CCATTTTGGCAAGGTCGGCCCATTTTTTATAGTGCTGCTCCAGCCGCTTGCGGTCCCAGCCGTGCCCTGGCCATTCCGGGTAGGGGAATCGGTCCCCGCTGACCCACGAGGCCTTGTAGTGACTTACGAACATCGGCTGATACGCCCGGCTGCTCTGGGCGATTCCGCGATCGGCTAACTCCGCTGCCGGCTCATTGCGCGCGCGCATGCCGTCGGCCACCACGAGGCGGTCAGGATCCACCTTGCGGATGGCAGCCACCGTCGTGCGGACAACCCGCTCATGGTCGGCCCGGCTCATACGGTTGCCGACAGAGGGCGGCTCATTGATTAGATCGAGACTGAGCTTGTCCTTTGAAATACCTTTGTAGCGCTTCGCCAGCATCTGCCAGTGAAAGCAGAACGCCTTAAGCGGCTCGGCGTCCTTCCAAAGGTTGTGCGGTTCAGTAAATTCCCTATTGACCGAATAGCCCGGCCCGCGGTGGAAGTTCACGCTCACGTGCAGGCCATATTTATTGCCGAGCTCTATTGCCCGATCGAGCTTCTCAAGCATAGGCTCATGAATCTTATAATCGTCACCGTCCTTGATCCACAGCCGATAGCAACTCGGCAGCCGCACAAAGTCAAAGCCGAAATCGCGCATCCAGCGAAAATCATCTTCGGCCCAATCGCCTCTGCTGCGCATTGTGAACATCTCTAACAGGTTAAACCCCCGCCAGCGCGGTATCGCCTTCTGAACGACGGATTTGCTTTTTTCCTGCTCTTTCTTCGCCTCGCGTGCATACGCCGGCATCGCCGCTGCAGCCGCCCCCGCTACTGCCGTCTTCAAAAATTCTCGTCGATTCGTCTGCATTTTGTGTTTACTCCAGTTCTTTTGTCTTTGAAGTACTTGTACAGATTGGGACCAAAGCCGTCAAGCGGAAAGATTCTTGACCGGCAGGCCGAGTGGGGAGGTCTGTTTTCAAAATAAAACCATTCCGTCCCGAATAAAGGGTCTTGCTCAAGAAGGCCGATAGACGTAATATGACAGACGTACAAGATTTTAGAGGAAAATTTAGATGACGCCGATGGATTTAGGGGTTTCGCTTGAAAGAATCGTCGAATTTTGCCGGCGATGGAAGATAAGCCGATTAGCGGTGTTCGGCTCGGCGCTGCGAGGCAACCTGCCAGCCGGCAGCGACATAGACCTGCTTGCAACCTTTGCGTCCGATGCCGAGTGGAGTATGTTCGACCATTATCGTATGGAGGATGAATTGGTGGAGCTATTGGGCAGAGAGGTTGACCTGGTCAGTAAAGAAGCGATTGAGGAGAATCCGAATCCTATTTTCAGGCGCGAGATACTCACTTCGGCAAGGGAGATTTATGCAACGTGACGCAGGATTGCGTGGATTGAAAAAGTTATGGCGCTGCCGGTAGTTGCGATAATTGGTCGGCCCAATGTGGGAAAGAGCAGTCTCTTAAACGCTCTGGCCGGTGAGATGATAAGTATCGTCGAGCCGACCGCCGGCGTTACAAGAGACCGTGTCAGCACCTTCATCGGGAGAGATGAGCGTTATTTTGAGCTTGTCGATACGGGCGGGTACGGAATAGTCGATTCCGACCAGCTTGAGGGCCATATCGAGCAGCAAATCCTCCAAGCGATCGAGTCAGCCAATCTTGTCGTGTTTATGGTCGATATCCGGGATGGGCTCGTGCCGCTGGATAAGAAAATAGCCCAACTGTTGCACAAGCACGGACTTGACGTCATCGGAGTTGCCAACAAGGCCGACAGTGCCAAGATGTTTGCCGCAGCGGCGGAATTCTCCCAACTCGGCTTCGGTGAATTTCTCTGCATCTCAGCAAAGAACAATCTCAACAAAGCTGTGCTGCTCGATAGAATCTTCGATAGGCTCGCAAATTTGGAATCTGCCGGGACTGCGCCGCCGAAGCCGGTTATGAAGATTGCTATAGTCGGCAAGCGGAACGCGGGCAAGAGCACTCTCGTGAACGCTATGGTTGGCTCTGAAAGGGTCATTGTCAGTGAAACACCCGGCACTACCAGAGATGCCGTGGATGTGCGGTTCGAAAAAGACGGCAAGACCATCACCGTCATCGACACCGCAGGGATTAGAAAAAAGAGCAAAATGGCGGGCAGCATCGAATTTTACAGCTACGTCCGTGCCACCCGCTCCATCCGGCGGGCTGACATTGTGCTGTTCCTGATCGATGCCGCTGAGCCGGTCTCTCAGGTCGATAGAAAAATAGCGGGATTTATCGCCGAAGAATACAAGAGCTGCATAATTGTCATCAACAAATGGGACCTGGCCAAGGACACGGCTGTCACCGGTGACTACGAAGAGTATTTGACGGCGCAGTTGCCGGGCTTAAGGTACGCTCCGATAGCCTTTACTACCGCCACCAAGGCAAAGAATGTCCAGGCCGTTTTAGACCTGGCGGCTGAAGTCTTCAAGCAGACAACGACACACATACCCACGCCAAAACTAAACAAGGCGTTTGAAGTAATAAGGGCCGAGAGCATCGGCGCAGCCAGACGCCAAACCGCCTGGCCAAAAATTTACTATGCCACGCAAATTTCCGTCAACCCGATTACGATACTTATGTTCGTGAACAACCCCAAGCTGTTTGAAGACAATTTCCGCCGGTTTATCGCAGGCAGATTACGCAAATTGCTGCCCATAGACGAGGTGCCGATAAGGCTTTTGGCCCGCCCACGAAGGAAATGAGAACTGAGTAAGATGTACAAGGTTCTCGTTCTGTCATTGGGCATCTGCCATGCCTAATATAACCCCCATTCCACCCCCACGTCCAGTTTCACTGCTCCCCTGCCGGGATCAACGAATGTTCGGCTGAACGTCAAAGCTCAGCGGCGAGGTTTACCGCGTCCACTGGAGCGCATTGTTAGGCGCGTTTTCAACGATGATCGCCAGTGGGAATTTGATCGATTTCAGTGTATTTCCCATTCTCCACATCAATAACGAGGATGTTCTCATATAGTTTATCTGTTATTTTCTCCGGTGGATTCATTGCGTCGACATTACCCGTGAAATCTGTTCGGCACTTAAATCATTGATCATTTGGGAGATAATACATGTAGGATAATGTTTTAAGCCTTCCTTGTTTTTTTATCTCCCAAGGGTTAATAACTTTCTCTTTACCCCCAGAAAGAGTATATCTTTTCCTATCTTTATCGACTCTTATTGAATGGAGTACATATAAGGCTGTTTTATGCTTTTTAGCATTTCGTACCTCGTTTGGTGTAAGTATGATACTTTCACCAAAAGTTTGCGTGCCTTTCACCTCGACCCTAAGGAGATTACCATTTTTTAGGCATTCAAGATCATACGATTTTGTACCGCCGACATTTTTCACAGAATATTTAAGTTTCCTAAAATATTTAATTGCTTTTGAAACAGAATATTCCTCGATCTGCTTTCGTAACTCAGAAGTTACTTTAAAGCCTTGGCCGGATTGGTTTGTCCGGTGTGATTCTATTATATCTTCAATCTCTTGTTCAGCATCTCCCGTTGTATCTACTAATAGGTTGGGGCCATCATAATTTTCTACATAATCAACAGCATTTTCAATCCAATTAAATTTTGAACTGTCTAAATCCCTTTTCACTCCGTTATTTTCATGCAAATATACAACATTTGCTCTACCAAAAGCCCCCTTGCCAGTAGGTATAGTATATTTTCGATAATCTTGTGGAAGAAGGATCGACTTCCTTATGTATGCTTTCAGGTTAAAACCATAGCTTTCCCTGAGCAGACCTCTGCGAGAACGTTGATGCTCTCTGTAAACAACTGCATCTTTATACCACCCAACAACAACTTGGCCATAATCATCCGACTTTGATACAAATATTACCAATACATCATTCACATTGTTATCATCTAAAACCCCAGGATCTATCCTCTTTAAATTCACTGTTACTGGCTTATCTGAATCTTCAGGAGGTTGATAAGGTTGGAAATATCCATATAGATGTCGTCTTACCTTTTTAAAATTGTAAATCTCATGCCCAATCCCCTCTATATTGTAAGACCCGCCATGCTTAGGCTTTTCATCCCCCTTCTGTGAGCCCGAATAATAATGCATATAGCCAATACGAGTGAATAGAACTTTACTATAGCTCATTGGTTTTCTCCCAAAATTTGTGGTGCCGAACATCCGAATTCAGCGGCTGGAAGCGACGCCCGAAAGGGCGGCGGTTACAGTCCGGTGGAATGAGTTGTTAGACAATTCTTGTATTGAAAAAGATCAGAAATAAGTTCTAGCAAATCTTTTTCGCAGGAAAAATCATAGACTCCACTAATTTTATTATCTTTTGCAAAAGAGTCAAACAATGAACAACTGTCATCAAGAATATTTTTCAGATCATTGTATGTAAAGCCTGTTTCTTTAGCGAAATTCCTTGAAGTTGTTGCCTTATCCCTGTGCGCAATAACTTTACTGCGATATTGATATAGGCGTCTACCTCTATCCCATAGATTGTTGAATTCAGGATATTTTTTAATGCCTGGTAGTTTATCTAATGTTATATCCTTAGCTATGGTGCTAAATAGTGATGAGAGTTTCATTGCAAAAGTGCAATATAAAGCTGGACGCAGGGTATCAAAAAAATTCAAATACTTATTGTAGACGAATTTTATTTGTTTTCTTTTTGGGTGTTCCCCTATAAGCAACCACCAAGCCTCATGGCACGTTTTTGCATGGCTTAAAGTATTTCTTATATCGTCTTCGTATTTTTTCATTTTTTTTGTGTCTAACATTGTATATATGGTTTCCGTATAAAACTGCGGACCTCTCCGAGCGTCGGTATAACACTCCTCTGCCCGAAGGTTCTTGGAGTATCCGATCTCTATTTCGCTGGGTGAAAAGTATCACATCATGAAGTATCTGTCAACTGCAAATTTCGCAAGCAAACGCCAGTCAATCTGATTATTGATTATTTCTCTGTGCTCTCTGTGCCCTCTGTGGCCCAAAAAGTTCGTGTAGGCCGTGCCTGTATTTTGATTTTGGATTTTGCCTTGTCATTTTGCCTTTTGCGCTTTAACCTTTCATTTTCCTTCCTGGCCCCAACAAATTCTTCTCTTTTTGTGCGTTTTTGCGGCTAAGGTCTTTTATTTCGTGGCCATTCGTGTTAATTCGTGGCTTTTTAGACCAGACCCATTGGTGATTGATTATTTCTCTGTGTCCTCTGTGGCTGGCAAACGAGTGTTTCACTAAGGAGATACCGGAATGGATACGCTTTTGCTAATGCTGATATGTGGAGGCGGATATCTTATCGCTTACCATACTTACGGGCGATTCCTCGCCAGGAAAATATTCAAGCTTGACAAGAATGCACCAGTGCCCAGCCGGGAACTACAGGACGGCATCGACTATGTCCCCGCACGTAAGGGCATAATCTTCGGGCACCACTATACCTCAATTGCCGGCACAGGACCCATTGTCGGGCCGGCGATAGGAATAATCTGGGGCTGGCTGCCGGCTATTATCTGGGTATTTCTCGGCTCAATCTTTATGGGGGCGGTGCACGATTTCGGGGCCTTGGTGGTCTCGATGCGAAACGAGGGCAAAAGCATATCGGAAGCAGCCGCCAAGTACATCAATCAGCGAGTGCGATTCATATTCTTCGCCATCGTGTTTCTGAGTCTGCTGATTGTTATAGCAATATTCGGCGTTGTAATTGCTGCGGTTTTCACGGGCTTTCCCAGCGCGGTTATTCCCGTCTGGCTTCAGATTCCCATCGCGATGGGCCTGGGCTATGCGGTATACAAAAAGGGCGCAAGCGTACCGCTCGCCACAGCCATCGCCGTCATTGGCATGTACCTGTGTATCGCTATTGGCAGCCGATTACCCATCGAACTTGGCACAGCATTTGGGATACCCGCTACGGGGCTGTGGGTGATAATTCTGCTAATTTACGCGTGGGTTGCGTCGACGCTGCCGGTGACAACGCTTCTTCAGCCCCGAGACTACATCAACGCCTGGCAGCTCTTTATCGCTATGGGCCTGCTGGTGGGGGGCACGGTGGTGGCCTCACTTACAGGTGGGCTGCCGCTCACGGCGCCTGCTGTAAATACCGAGCTTCCGGCAAACACTCCGCCGATTTGGCCTTTTATGTTCGTCATAATCGCCTGCGGCGCCATCAGCGGCTTCCATTCGCTTGTCGCCTCCGGCACAAGTGCAAAACAGGTTGCCAAAGAATCCGACAGTTTGTTTGTCGGCTACGGCTCAATGCTGCTGGAAAGTTTCCTGGCGGTTTTGGTTATTATCTGCGTTGGAGCAGGGGTCGCAATGGCCCTGAAACTCGAGGACGGAACAGTCCTGAGTGGAAAAGCCGCTTGGCTGAACTATTACAGTTCCTGGATAGGAGCAAAGGGATTGTCCGATAAAATAGCCCCTGTTGTCATTGGTGCCGCTAATATAATGGGCAAGCTCGGACTGTCTGAGACGGTCGGAATCACGCTAATGGGCGTATTCATCGCATCCTTTGCCGGCACTACACTCGATACATCGGTGCGTATTCAGCGCTATGTTGTAAGTGAGCTGGCAAGCGATCTACGAATCCCATATCTGGCCAACCGATGGACGGCAACGACCTTTGTCGTGCTCACGGCGGCAGGATTGGCTTTTGCCACAGGTGCGGACGGCACCGGTGCAATGAAACTCTGGCCACTGTTCGGAAGCTCAAATCAACTCTTAGCGGCCTTGGCGCTGCTGGTGATCACTCTTTACTTGAAACGTAAAGGCGGACTGAAGTTCATGGTTACTGCAATACCCTGCTTGATTATGCTGGTCCTTACGAGTTGGGCTATGGTCAAGAACGAAATGATTTTTCTCGCAAGCAAGAATTGGCTGCTGGTCGGAATCGGAGCCGGGATATTCGCACTGGCACTGTGGATGATCGCGGAAGCTCTGATAGCTTTCCGACTTACCCGTCACAGTTCGTAGGAGGTTCGGGCTTTAGGGTCCCTCGCTCGCTGTAACCTCGCCGGAAACGGGCTTCACTACAAATTCAGCCTCGGCAGGAGGCGGAGGTACCTTTATTTCATCGCTGCGAACGAATTCCTCCGGAAGGTTATAAACGACTGGCTTTGTTTGCTCCTCTTCAGTTTTTTCGTCACCGTCAAGAATATAAAGGGTCATCTGGAAAGGTTGCGCCTCATAAGCTTTTCCTGCTTGGGGAGTAGCTTGGATGGTAAAAGAACGAATTACTGCGTTTAGATTGGTCACCTCCACTTTGTATTCGCCCTGCAGCAGGTTGAGACTTAGTTCAATTCCAAGCTTCGGCGCCCTTACAGTGTAATTTCTGAGCACATCTTCGGCTGGCGGCATTGTGATTTCCACGTTAGTGGAGACTTCCATGGTTTGGCCATCAGGCATTTCAACATAGGGCGTTTTTTTGATAGCTGACGACCTTGCATGTTTGATTTCGCTGGGTGTCAACCGAACCTTAGCTGTTATTGTCCGATCAGCCGGCACAAACGCACCAACTTTTTCCGGCTTGATTTCAGCCTTTTGAGCAATGCCGCTCTCGTTAAGACACTCCACAGCCACTAATTGTTCAACCAGCTTGACAACCTGCACAACAAGCGTGTTGGGTTCACAGGACTCGACAGTAAGGCCAAGCTGTCGTATCTTGTCGCTCTCCTTCAGGAAACGTAGCAGCTTCCGATTGGGGTAGTCGCCAGGTTCAGTCGTGCCCTGCTGTTCAGGGACGAAAAAGAGCTCAAGGTCTAAGGACCCTCTGTTCCACATCCGCTCCACATCAGCGATTTTTGACGCTGGACCTTTGAGCACAATGTTGGTAATAGAAACAGATGATGCCGGCGATCCGTCTTCGCCTTTGAAACTCACCCACAGAGCCGGATCGGCGGATTTGGCAACGCTTATGGTCAGCTTGGGAACAGGCCATTCTCGGTCCTGTGCTAGGTCCGCCCATACCCAGATCAAGACCGTCAGAAGTATCACGATCGCTATTTTGCCGTATTTGACCTTTCTTGCCATTTCTATTTTGATGTTTTTGATTCTGCGTCTTCGGCTTCACGCCTCGCGTTTCCAGAGCCGTCCTACTACCCCTGCTATAGCAGGGGTCACACCCCCAGCCATTGCATGAGCCAGGTGCGATCTGAGTTGCGATTCCGTTACGTTCCGAGTTAGCTTTCCGCCCTGGGCGACTGAGATAGCGCCGGTTTCTTCGCTTACCACCACACAGATTGCGTCCGAACCTGCCGTTATTCCCAATGCGGCGCGGTGACGAGAGCCCAGCTCAACTCCGTCTATGCTGCCGGCCTCAGCTAACGGCAACTGAACCCGGGCGGCAAGCACTCTGTCGCCGCGTATTATGACAGCCATGTCGTGAAGAGAAGTGCCGGGATAGAAGATCGTCTTGAGCAGGTCCGCTGTGGCCTTGGCGTCGATTCGAACACCGGTCTCGATAAACTCACCCAATGCTACCTGCATCTCAATGACAATAATGGCTCCGGTCCGGGCAGCGGAGAGTTCGGTTGCAGCGGTAATTATCTCTTCTACCGTCCTTGATAGTTGCTGTGCCGGGCCTGACAACAAGCGAGGCTGACCTATTCGTATTAGCACTCTTCGGATTTCCGGCTGAAATGCTGCGACCGCAATAATCAAAACGCCGATCAAGAAGCCTTTGTAGAGATGTTGAAGCCGAGGGAATTCAAGCTGCTCGACGACCAAATTCAGGACAAGGACGCCCGCCACCAGAATAAACATGACCCCCCGGAATAGCCTCTCCCCGCGGGTACCTTCGAGGAAATCCACAATCCAGTAAACCACCAACCCGATAAGAAACAGCTCTATTACAACAACCCACCACTCATTGTTACTGACCACCCGGTGGAAGTAATCAACGAATGTTTCCACAAATCGAATCCCTTCTAAGGCTTCTGCAAAATTGCAGGTTAGGCATACTTTGACAAGGAAAAATCGTTTTTTGATTTTTTCTTGTTAAACAGTAAGTTATTCTTTAAGAAATAGTTAGGCGATTATTTAAGAAAATCAATCCGCCAAAGGCGGACTTAAATAATATATGCCTAACCTGCAATTTTGCAGAACTCGTATTACACATCTCTGGGTACGCGAACCACATTCGTCGTCACGGTATTCTTGTGTCGGTGAGTTTGCTGGGTTTATCGAGCAATAGGACCATATCTAAGTCCCGCATCATCCCCTGCTGATTAATACGCTCGGTGCGCAAATGCCTTCTGCGGCCTTCGGCCTCAGTCTCGCCCAATTGCGCGTGCGCCTCAGGCTCACTACCCAGTGTCCACACGTCCGCAACCGTCTGGACGACGAACCTTTCCGCTTTCACAACGTATCCGCAACCACCGAGCCAGAAAACGCAGATACACAAAATCACGCCTAACATCACGTAACAGACGTAAATAGAAGCGCTTTTCATCATTTCACCCTTTTCTTCAGATCCACCAAGCCGGTTCTACTTATCGGACAACAGTCCGTAACCGCTCACGGTGTATAAGTTGCCTTCTTAGGGTCATTGCGAGGAGTTTTGCGACGAAGCAATCCAAAATGTAACGATTGAGATTGCCACGGCCCGCCAAAGGCGGACCTCGCAATGACATAAAACAGCATCTTTGCCACGTGAACGACTACCCGGGGCCTTTACGTTCCGGGCACACAGATCCCGTACCCAACTATTGACCTATTATAACAACAGCCAAACTGCCTGTCAACGCAAAAAGACGTATCGATGGAACCTTTTTGTAATAGTGACAGTGAAATGATAGAATACCGTGGTAGGTGTGAAGTGGTGTTTCCAAAACAAATAACTATACAGAGCCATACGATAATTGTTGTGCCTCGGTACGCTGAAACCGACAAGGGTGGCGTGGTGCATCACAGCGTCTATCCTATCTGGTTTGAAATGGGCCGTACTGAGCTTTTGCGCGCGAACGGCGTGGCGTACACGGACCTTGAGCAAGCCGGCGTGCTCTTCGTGGTGACTGAGCTGCGTATAAGATACCGCCGCCCCGCCACGTACCATGAGAAGCTACAACTAAGAACACATTGCTCAGCGGTTACCACCTGTAAGGTTGAGCACACGTACCAGCTCACGCGAAGCAAGGACGGGTCACTCTTGGCAGAGGGATCAACCATTCTTGCCTGCGTCGATGCTAAGGGAAAGGTTCGGCGAGTACCGAAATTTATGTATCCAGAGCCCCACTAAAAACTCTGAGAGAATCAACCCCACAAACAAGACAGCCTTGGGAAGTATAGTATGATAGTTTTGCTGACAGACTTCGGCCAGAGTGAATATGTGGGCGTAATGAAAGGAGTGATCTACCGTATTGACCGCAGTATAAAAATAGCAGATTTATGCCATGACATCTCCGCCCAGAATATTATTGAGGCTTCCTGGATACTAAAGAACAACTATAAATACTTCCCAGAAGGCACAACTTTCTGCTGCGTAGTTGATCCTGGTGTAGGCACAGAAAGAAAAACACTGGCAGTAAAAACAGGCAGCTACTATTTCGTCGCACCGGATAATGGCCTGCTCTGGGAAACACTCAAAGAACAAAGAAATGTTGACGCAAGGCAGATTCCCATTCCGCCGGATGCGAGCCGTACATTCCATGGCAGAGACGTGTTCGCAAGAGCAGCGGCAAATATTGAGCTTGGCAACTTCGAGGACTCGCGTGAGAGAGTGAGCCAGATCCAGAAGCTCGAAATCTACTTGAATCCACCGGAAGGAACAGTTGTGAGAATCGACAGCTTTGGAAATGTCATTACGAATCTGCTAAGGCAGGATAAAGACACATACTCCGTGGCGATAGGCGAGAAGACGTACACGATGAATTACTATCCCAATTACGATGCGGCAAAAGACAACGAATTGTTTCTGATCGAAGGCTCATGCAACACAGTGGAGATTAGCATAAAGAACGGAAGCGCCAGCGCGAAATTAGCCGTAGAAACGGGCCAAAGGATAACAATATCGTGAATCATCTGCGACCCGACAAATCGCGGCAGAAATGAAGGCGTGAATGAGTGGATGAGTGAATGAGTAAATGAGTGAATGAGTAGATGCGTAGATGAGGGACGAGGTATATGTGGACCGTCATGCTGAGCAACGCGAAGCATCTGGCGGTCGAATTGGAAAGACGCATCGTTGCGTAACTTAAATGTCGTTCGCAGGCCAGATTCTTCGGCTGCGCCTCAGAGCCCCTCCTGAGCTTGCCGAAGGAATGACACTCGGTAGGTGCCGTTCGCAGAGCTTGTCGTCGAGCGAATTCCAAGCCACGCCACGTGACGCTCATTTCCCGATAAGGCCAGGTGCTTCGGCTGTGCCTCAGCCTTGTCCTTGAGCCCTTCGCTTGGCTCAAGGATAAACTCCGCGAAGGGATGACAGAAACTGCTCGGCGAAAAAAGACAACCATTTGACTTGGCCTGGCCGATAGGCTACACTACGTTCTGCGGGAGGAAGGCAGGAAGCGAAATACGAGTTGAACTTTCGCAAAATGGAGATTAGGCATACTTTGAAAAGGAAAAATCTGTTGTACGAGGTACGAGATGAAGGAGTGTTGCGGCTTATTCGGCATTTACGGTGATCCCGAAGCCGTCCAGAAGACCTACTTCGGCTTGCACAGTCTTCAGCATCGCGGGCAGGAATCGGCAGGAATAGCCTCCAGTAACACAGAGCTGATTCAGTGCCACAAAGGTATGGGGATGGTCAGAAGGGTCTTCCGTGCCGGCTCAGGTATTCTGGAGAGACTGTCAAATCCGATAGCGATCGGTCATGTTCGGTATTCAACGGCGGGCGCCAGCAAGGCGATTAACAGTCAGCCACTTTTAGCCGAGTACTCCCGCGGGCAAGTGGCTGTGGCCCATAACGGCAACCTCATAAACGCCACACTATTGCGGGACGAGTACCAGGCACACGGCAGTATTTTTAACTCGACAAGCGACACAGAAGTAATCGTTCATTTGCTCGCCAAGCCGACCCATCTTAATAGGGCGGACTCGCTGGCTCATGTGTTAAACCATCTGCAGGGAGCATATTGCCTGCTGTTTTTGTTTGCCGACCGCATCGAGGCGGCGCGGGACCCTTATGGCATCAGGCCCTTGTGCATCGGCCAGACAGGAAAAGGGCATTACGTCATCGCCAGCGAAAGCTGCGCTTTCGACGGCGTAGGTGCAAAGTTCATTCGTGAGGTCGAACCCGGCGAAATCGTGACGCTGGATGAAAGGGGCTTTTCGAGCAGATTCTTCGCCGAGCCAGGTCCGGCTGGGCGGATCACGCCTGCCCATTGCATCTTCGAGCATATCTATTTCGCCAAACAAAACTCACACATATTCGGTGAAAATGTGCACGAGTTTAGAAAAAAACTGGGCAGGCAACTGGCAGTTGAACACCCCGCTGACGCAGACGTGGTAATCCCGGTGCCGGACTCAGGGACATCCGCGGCAATAGGATACGCAGAGCAGAGTAAAATACCTTTCGATATGGGTCTGGTCAGGAGCCATTACATAGGCAGGACATTCATCTCGCCGGATCAAAAACTGAGAGAACTGGAGGTCAAGCTCAAGCTGGCCATCGTGGAAGAGGTCGTGGGCGGCAAGCGCATTGTGGTTGTGGACGATTCAATTGTCCGCGGGACAACAACAAGAGGCAAAATCAGGACACTGCGCCAGGCCGGCGCAAAAGAAATCCATATGCGGGTCAGTTGTCCGCCGCTCCGGTATCCGTGCTATTACGGCGTAGATTTCCCTACGAAAGAAGAACTGTTGGCAAACAATCGCAACTTGAAACAAATTAAAGAATTCCTCGAAGTGGACACTGTCGGCTACATGTCGCTGGACGGATTGCTTCATTGCGCGACTTTGCCGGCAGACCACTACTGCACCGCCTGCTGGACCGGCAAGTACAAAATACCGGTCGATACCGCCGTGAGCAAATTTGGGATGGAACGCTATCAAATGCGGATGTTTGAGCAAGAGGATACTTGATACTCGATAAAGAATAGCTGTAACCGTTCACGGCGTATAAGTTGCGTTTTTGGGGTCATTGCGAGGAGTTTTACGACGAAGCAATCTAAGATGTAACAATTGAGATTGCCGCGGCCCGTCACAGACGGGCCTCGCAATGACATAAAACGGCACATTTGTCCCGTGAACGGTTACCAACTTGGGTAAAGACTA
>DAOWID010000242.1 GCA_030641115.1 Planctomycetota bacterium
AGACTTGACGGTGGCCGAGATTCTAACTTTTTCCAGCAACATAGGAATGGCCAAAATCGGACAAAAACTTGGCAAAGATGAACTCTACAATGGGCTGAAGCTTTTCGGCTTCGGCAAAAAAACAGGTCTCGATTTGCCGGGTGAGGCAGAGGGATTATTGCGGCCGGCGCAGAACTGGACGGGATATAGCGTAACTCGAATACCTTTCGGCCAAGAGATTTCAGTAACTGCGATTCAACTGGTTCAAGCTTTCTGCATACTCGCCAACGGCGGTCGTTTAGTCCACCCGTATTTGGTCAAGGCAATGATAGATAACAACGGCAATATTATCAGGGGCCCTGTGCTGCGAAAAGATTCCGAAACGGGAGCGTTCGTATCGAAAGGGCAAGCGCCACCTGTTGGCTATATTATCAAGCGGGACATTGCTGAATGGATTGTTGCTGATGCCATGGCCGGAGTAGTTAGCGAAGGGACGGGCAAGAGAGCCAAGCTGGAAAGATACCAGGTATTTGGCAAAACGGGGACCGCTCAACTGGCGAAAGCCGACGGAGGAGGTTATACTGAAGATGATTACATTGCGTCATTTGTGGCCGGTGCGCCGGCGGAAGACCCAGCGGTGGTAGTGTTGGTGTCGATCCGCAAGCCAAATGTTAAACTTGGGAAAGGCTATACAGGCGGGGTCGTGGCCTCTCCGGTCGCTGCCGCTATACTCGAAAAAACTCTCAACTATCTTGAGGCTCGTGATTTGCGAGGCGAGACTCGAATTGCAAGACATGAGTGACGAGAAATGAAAGAATGGCCAAAATAATCTACGCTGTTGCAGGGGAAGGGTTTGGACACAGCAGCCGGTCGCACCTGATAGGACAGAGATTCATCGATGCCGGGCACGACGTAATGTTCGTGGGCTCACAGAAGTCGCTCGTCTATCTGAAGCAGTACTTTGGCCGGCGAGTGCAAGAAGTATTCGGCCTTTCCTTTGCTTTTGAAAAAGGACGCATAGACAAGTCGGAGACTCTCAAGAGGAACCTTCTAAAATTGCCTGAGGCGGACAGACAGAACTACCAACTCTTTAAGAAACACTTCGAGCCGTTCAACCCGGATCTGGTGATATCAGATTTCGAGCCTTTCAGCGCGTGGTGGGCCTGGCGAAATAGGGTGCCATTCATCAGTATCGACCACGAGCACATGCTCACACTCTGTGCGTTGGAACACCAGGCTAAAAATTGGTTCTCGCGAATGACGGCCAGTGTGGTGACAGAGTGTCACTATGTAGGTGCGGTTGCGTACATTATTGTGAATTTCTTTACGGCCCCTTTGAGGATCGATTCGGCTCTGCCGGCGCCGCCAATCGTAAGGCCCGTAGTCACTACGCTAAAACCCACGCTGGGTGAGCATATCCTTGTGTATTCCACTACGGGAAAAGACGAGGATAGTCTGCGGGCAATTCTTTCCAAGTTTGGCGATCGCAAGTTTTACATTTACGGCTTTAACAAAAGCGATGTTAATGAGAATTGTGTCTTTAAGGAGCGCTCAACCAAAGGTTTCTTAGACGATTTGGCAAGCGCCCGAGGGGTGATTGCTTCAGCCGGTTTTTCTTTACTGAGTGAGTGTCTGTACCTGAAAAAGAAGATGTTGCTGCTGCCTGTGGCCGGCCAGTACGAGCAGATAATCAACGCACACTACATACAAAAGCTTGGCCTCGGTGTTTCGTCGCAGAAACTCAGTGAGACGGCCTTGCGCCGCTTCCTTGATGAGCTTGATAAGCCTATGTCGAGTGACGAAAGAATTCTCTGGCCGGACAATGACAAATTCTTCCAGATACTACAAGGCGTCTTAAACAGGCTGCGCAAGCCGGTTAGCATATACTGAATGGTAATTGGTTAAACGCCGATTAGTCAAAGTGATCGTTGTTCAATGTCATTCCAGCACAAGCGGGAAACCACGCTACCGGCACGGTTTTGGATCCCTGTTTTCACAGGAATGACAGAATGAGTTATGCTCTCGTCAGGGAAGCATTTACATCGAAGTATGGTTTAGAAACGGTCATTTTGAGTCAAACAGTTACCAGTTACTAATCCCGTTTAGGGCCTTGCCTATATATCCGGCTTCGATGCAGAACTGGATAATGTCACGGGCTAAAGGTGCGGCGTCGCGGGAACCATGTTGGCCACCCTCTACAACGACGGCAATTGCGATAGCCCTGCCTTGGCGGGGTGAGGAGCCATCCCCAAGCTGCGCCCTTCGGCTACGCTCAGGACGAGCTTGAGGCTGCCACGCAAAGCCCGCGAACCAGGCGACGTCAGGTTCTTCCGTTGAGCCGGTCTTGCCATAGACTATTACGCCCTGCTCGGTGAGGCCACTATGGGCAAATTCCCTATAAGCGGTACCCCCAGTCTCACTGACTACGGCATGCATACCATCGTAGACTACATCCAGAGTTTCTGGTGAGATACCGAGGGCTACGCCCTCGGAATTTGGAATTTTCCGGAAAAGTCGAGGTGGCTTATAGATTCCGCGGCGGGCGATAGTGGCCATTGCGTTTGCCACCTGTAGGGGCGTAGCTCGCAGATTGCCCTGTCCTATGCCGAAGAGCCTTCTTTCAAACTCTTTAAGCGGCGGCACGCCTGGCAGGCCTTGCCCCATGCCCGCAGATTGGAGTGACGAGCCACGACTTAGCGAGGACGAGATTATTCCGGGCGATTGCCTCAAATCTCGTGATTCGTGGCTCGTGACTCGTGACTCGTCGCTCGAGTCGTGAGGGACGAGGGACGACTTGCGGCCGTAGCCGAACTTGAGCAGCCATTGCTGCAAAACCAGCGGCTCAATTCTGTCGGCGAGGCGAGAAAAATAGATGTTGCAACTGCCCCTAATAGCATTGCGTGCGTTGTTTTCCCAGGCGGCATCATGGCCAGTTTTGTGTCTATTGTATATCCAGCAGCTTGGCCAGCCGTCAGGAGCTTTCTGGGCCGGGCAGTGGATAACCTTGTCTGGAGTGATGTGGCCGGATTCGAGCCCAGCGATAAGAATCAGGGGCTTTACAACCGAGCCGGGCGGATATTGCTCGTATATTGCTCGATTTATTAGCGGTTTATCGGGGTCGTCAATAAGAGCCTCGTAGTCATACCTGGCACGGTTCAGGTCGAAGACCGGCATCGAAACCAGCGCAAGAATATCAGTTGTGGCAACGTCAATAATAACCGCCGCCATCCCAGGCCCGCAATACGGTTCGTGCGGATAGTCTGCCAAATAGCCCTCTATTCTTTGTTGAAGCTTTATGTCCAGTGACAGCCGTACGTCCTTGCCAAACCGCGTTTCCGTTAAACTTATTAGCCGGCGGTCTATATCGTAAAAGAGCTCGCCTCGTCTGCCACGAAGAATGGTTTCACAGACGTACTCGACGCCGGGCCGTTTTCCACACACTTCGTCGTCCAGATAACTTGACAATCTGTCATCGGCGAAAAGCTCTTTATAGTGTCCTTTTGCCGGGCCCACCCAGCCTATTGTCTGAGCGGCGACCGAGCCAAACGGGTAAAACCGCTTGGCTTTCGGCAGAATCTGAACATCATTAACATCCATAAATTCAACCTGGGCGGCAAAGATGTCGTCATCGGTTCTTAGCTCCAGCAGCGGGTAGCTTGTATCCATCTCAGTAATGTCATCGACCTTGCTGATGAGTGTGAGACGCTGAGCTTCTGGGAATCTGTGTTCAAAATTTGCCGTTGCCTCAGACAGTGGAACGCTGTTAATGTTGTTATCATACTTTTCAAGTATATTTGGGTCGGGGTCATTTCGCGCCCAGGCCACAAAGGTGCGTAGATTCCATACCCGGTCGTTTATATTTTTGATTCTCTCTTCGATATCTGCCCGTTCAGGACCAAAGTTTGTACACTTCTCAATTATCTGCAGGACTTGATAGACATTCTGGCAAGTTTCACACGCATCGATATGCTTCTTGAGCTCATCGGCGGCTGAGGTCTCCAGCTTGCCGAGCACCAAAGCGGCGATTGGGTCACGGGGACTTTGGCAGTCATCATTATTTTCCTGTCGAACGCGCTCATCCAAAAAAGAGCTGAGCCTGTAACTTATGTGCAGTTGGAATTGTGGTAGGTCGGTGGCTAATACTATGTCATTTCTGTCCAGTATTTTGCCTCTGACGGTCTTGAGCTGTTGGGATCGGCCTCTTTGGAGCTTCAGTTCGGCAATGCGGTCCTGAAGCGACGAATCGGGCAGCAACTGCATGTGCATGAGGCGGAGCACACAAACCAGTAGAAGAAATGCACTTGCGATTACAAAAATCTTTGCTCGTCTATCATACATCGCAATTGAGCCAAAAACAGAAAGGCAAAATAGAACTTGTGCAACCTGATCCGTGCGAAGCGACGTCCGTTCAAAAGCGCTTAATTCTTCGCTTTCTTATACGCATCCACCACTCTGATGGCAAGAACAAAAATGGTCCCAGTATGGCCGAGTACAGCGGCGTCCAAAATAGCTGTGTGTAGATATTCGATGGTGTAGGTTCGGCTTTGAGGAAGGTCAAAAAACAGGTTAGGGTGGTGGTCGAGACCCCTGTGGCAAATATAGCGAGCGATTGATGAGGCATTTTCTTGATGGCGATAACGTGGCGGAGGTCCGCCAGCAACGTGCCAAACAGACCAAAGCTGATTATTTGTGGGCCCATCGCAGGACCAATAATATCGGCTGCGAAACCTATCGTGAAAGACGTTATGACCACCTCGGTGTCGCTGCAGTGAACGGCAAAGAATACGAGAAGGATTAACAGTAAATTGGGTTTGATATTCAGAGCTGTAACGGCGATTATGTCTACGAGGCTGGTCTGCAACATGGTGACCAGAAGTACAAGAATTGCAAACCGCAACCAGCGCATAAAGTATCCTCGGCTAAGAGGCAAAAAACGTAAAGCGACAAATCAGTAAGAACCCCACGTGAAATGTGGGGCTAAATATTTGGCCTGCGGTTTTACGTCCGCCTGCGGCGGATCGTCGAAGTCCGCAGGTTCTGAACCATAAAATCAATGTTGACAGACTACTACGGATTCATTATGATAACGGCTACATCTTTTAGCCTTTCTATCTCACAGACGGGTACAACCGTTATATCCCAGAGCAAGGGATCACCATCATCCTTTTTGCATTCGGTGACTCTTGCTATGATTATGGGGGCTTCCAACAGCCCCGGCTCTTTTCTCGCGTAAACAATGTCCCCTACTTTTATCCTGTGCTTCAGCGGAATCAGCGGGATATTAGCTGAATTATGGCCAGTACCTTCCATTAGCCCGGACACATTTGATTGAGCTATTGTCACTGGTATTTTAGATGTGGTGTTGGTGATCAGCCTGACTTTGGCTCTATGGGCCGAGACATCGGATATGGTCCCGATAACACTGTTATCACTCAAAATGAACTGGCCCTTAGCTAAGCCTTGGTTTGCGCCGCGATTAATAGTAAATTCGCTGTATGATTTGTCGGTAGAAGCCCTAATTATGCCAGCCAACACCAACTTCGCGCTTCCCAAAGGGAATTTATCACTGAGCCCAGATAGCTTTTTGATTTCTGCGTATGCCTGGTCCCGCTGCTTGATAACGTTAGCGAGATGGTTTTGAAGCTGGTTATACTCGCGGCGTCCAACAACATTCACTGGTTGCATGCGCGCGGTAAGCGAAATGTTTCTGCCCATACTCAAAGGCCAGCTAAAAATACGGTCAAAGGCAAACTGAAATTGATCTGTCAATCTCTGAGGTGCAAAGAGGAAGATAAAGCCACCCAACATGAACCATGTCAGTAACATTCGTCTCGAGATTCTGACGTCCTTCCTTGGCATATCTCGAAAGCTAAAAGCTGGGAGCGAAAAGGGTAAAAGTAATAGGATTTAGTGCTTAGAATTCTGATTCAAAAGCTCTATCTCCAGACTTAAGTGGCCCTGTAGTACTAAATCGTAAGTTTTTGTCTCTTGATTATTGGTTATGTTCTTATTCCCATCCGTACTCATTGTGGTCCATCGTATCTTTCCACAACTCGAGGTTCTCAAGGTAGACGCTGGTGCCACGAGCTACGCAGCTTAGCGGATCTTCCACTCGTTCAACTTTCAAGCCGGTTGCATTTGCCAGCACCGTATCCATCCCCCGTAGCAGTGAAGCACCGCCGCAGATGTGTACGCCATTGTCGATTAGATCGGCGGCCAACTCTGGCTCAGCCTTTTCCAGGGTTGCCGTAACCGTGTCTATAATCGTGGCAATGGGGTCGCGAAGGGCCTCACGGATTTCCTCACTTGTTATGACGATTTTTCTTGGCAGGCCGGAGATGGTGTCTCTGCCGGCCACTTCCATGGTTAATTCCTCGTCGAGCGGAGCTGCGGAGCCGATTTGAATCTTGACCCTTTCGGCTCTTGCCTCACCGATGAGCAGGTTGTATGTTCTCTTAAGGTGGTTGATGACGGCCTCATCCATGTCATCGCCGCCAATGCGGATCGATTCGGATGTGGCGATATCCGCCAGACTCATAATGGCCACTTCCGTGGTTCCGCCGCCTATATCGACAATCATTGAGGCAGTAGGCTCCGTGATTGGCAGTCCCGCTCCGATTCCTGCCGCCATTGGCTCGTCGACCAGATAGACCTTTCGAGCTCCGGCGCGCTCGGCACTGTCTATAACCGCCCGGCGTTCGACGGCAGTTATCCCGCTGGGTACGGCAACTACAACTCTGGGCCTGACCAGACCGCCCCTGCCGTGCACTTTCCGGATAAAATAGCCTAACATCGCCTCGGTGATTTCGAAGTCGCTGATTACGCCGTCCTTCAGAGGCCTAATTGCGGAAATCGAACCGGGCGTTTTGCCGAGCATTTCATGCGCAACCAAACCAACAGCCTCGCCGTCATTGAGAACGGTGTTGGTTCCTTTGCGAACAGCAACTACGGAGGGTTCATTGAGGACGATACCTTTGTCGCGGACACAAACTAAGGTAGTGCAAGTACCGAGGTCGATACCCATATCCATGCTGAACCAGCCCAGGATTGCGTCCAGTAGCACTTTCGACTCCTTTCTCAGATTATGGAAATGAGTTCTGCAAAATTGCAGGTTAGACATATATTATTTAAGAAAATCCGTTTTTTGATTTTCTTAAAGAATCGCTAAAGTATTTGTTAAAGAACAAGTTGCTGTTTAACAAGAAAAAATCAAAAAACGATTTTTTCTTGTCAAAGTATGCCTAACCTGCAATTTTGCAGAAGCCTTAATCATGCAAGCGACTGTATGTTATAGAGCAGCACCGTCAAGGGTGAGTAGGCTATGGTATTTTGAAGATTGTGCCGTACTGGGAATGGCACATGTATGCCACGTATGCTGCCGTGGCCAACACTGCGCAACATGCGACGGCAAGAATAACAGTATAAATGTTGTCAGGTACGATTACCTTCCGGCCGCGAGTCTGTCCAGCAGGACTCATATACCAACCTCACATAGTATGAAGGATCCACAAACGGGTTTCATGGCGTTCGGGTTTCTAAAAATTAGTGCTCACCAAATCGCCAACTTTCGGCTGTTTCTGGACAAGGTCCAGGATACCAACAGCCTTCTCGGCGTCAACGCCTAAAATCAGAATATCACAAATAAACTCATCGCCACGAATAACGTGGAATTTCATGTTGTCTTTGACGCCACTTGCTGCACCGATCGATATTTCAGCCAGAGAGTTCTTAGAATCGACGACGGTTACGGTTCCCTTCAAGCCAATAGCTTTGGTAGGCGGAGCGGGTCGAGCCTTAGCTCTCATTGGTGTGACCGGGGTGGCCGGAGCAAGGACTTTGCCATATTGCCTTAGGAACTGGTCTAACTTGGTTTGTAATTCGGTCTTTTCCTCGATCAAGCGTCTTCTATCCGCTTCCAACGTCGCTACTATCGCCATTTTATCGAGGAGAACCGTTGCCGTCTCTTTGTGCTGACTCTGTTCCCTGATTAGATCGGCTTCGGCAGCCCTCCAGGCATCGAAGGCCTTATCTGCTAACGCTGTCTGGTTCACGTTAGTTTGGGTGAACTTCTCCACTTCCGCTGCAAAACTATCCACTCTTTGCAGCAGACTGGCCTTTTCTCTTTCAGCCGCACGCAACTGGCCTGCTAATTGGCCAATCTTTGTTTCGAGCAAGCTAATTTGCTCGCTCAAATCCTTTTTCTGCTGATCCGTTACCTTAATCGTCTCGTTCAATTGCTCCGCTGCATCTCTGGCCTTTGCCCTTGCAGCCTGTTCAGAGTCTCTGAGATCTTCGTATTGCTTTCTGTAGTTGTGAGCGTTGGCGACGTAAGTCACGACGATGCCGCAGAGAAAGATCGATAATACGGTCAACAGAATTATCAAGACCTTTGTAAGTGTGCTCAAAACAAGCTCCTTTCTCCAATTTGTGTTGTCCTCGGCGTTTTTGCAGTACGCCGCACCCACCACAAGCCCGATAAAATGATGCTCAGGGGTCTTCTTTTCCTACGAAGCCGCTAAGTTGGGAATCCGACCCCTCAAACTACGCATACATATAGAGTAATTTTACGCTTAAAGTGCCGAGAGGTCAAGTTATTTTTCCTAAATAGCCCAAAATAAAAAGGGCAGCAAAAGGCACGGTGGGAAACAGGTGACAAAGAACTCTGGGTAATTATCTTCTCATTACGTATTGAAAAACGGCCTTTGCAGCAGCAAGACGGACAAATTTTGACTCATCCTGCAGAAGTTGTGGCAAAAACGCTAAAAGACTATCTGTGCCAATTTCACCTATCGCCAGTGCTGTCAGTACTTTAACGCGTTCAAGGTCCCCTCCGCCCATGCCGGCAGTGAGATTTTTCGCAAAAACCTCAAGCACTTGCGGCTGCCCAATGGGGTCGTTGAGCTTGCCGAGCTGTCCGGCTGCAGCCAGGCGAACCTCCAATACATCATCATCCAACTTAGTAATCAGGATATCTCTGGCCTTTGAGGTACCCAGCGCTCCCATTGCTCTTATACCCATAATTCTGTCGTCAGCGTAACCACTATAAACCATCCCCCACAATCTCTGTAATATTTGCTCATCGCCGAGCATTGCTATCGATTCTACAGCCTGCAACAGGACCTTGTCGTGGGAATCCCTGCTTTGCAAGGTCCGATATAGATACGCCAGAGCGGCTTGATCGCCGCTTTTACCCAGCAGCATAGCTGCATTGGCTCTAACCGTCTGATCTTTGCTGGTTATCGCGTTGTAGAAGACTTTGGCGTACTGGGCACGGCCAAGCTTGCTCAGTGCATAGGCCGCTGCGATTCTGACGTTCTCGTCCTTATCTTTCAACAACAGCTTTAGGTCGTTTTCCGCCAGAGTGTATTGCAAATCGCCCACAGCCAAAATCGCCAGGAATCTGACCGGGGCAATCTGATCTCTCATAAGTCGCTGGACTTTGGGCATCAATCGAAGTTGCTTAGTGGCCACAACAACTTCGACTGCGCTAGAGCGGACTGGCGGGTCTATGTCAGCTAAACTCGCCGTGACAATTCTCATGGCTTGGGGCGTAAGGCGAACAGCAGAGACGCGATCACGCGCCCTGCCTGTAGTTGTCCGTGAAGACTCGCCGCAGCCGAACGTAAATAACGCCGTGCAAGCAAAGAGCAAAGCCCAAAGACCGAACACACTTGCCCGGCTCCGATCAGCGTTCTTTGTCCTTTGTGTCTTGGCCTTTTTGAGCGCATTTTTCACTTGCCTACCCTGACAAACGAGTTGTAGGTTTTCTAATTCTGAGTTCTGCAATTTTGCAGAAGCCTTTTTCTAATCCTGAAAAGCTTTGTCGTAAACGGCACCATTATCAGTAAAACAAGACAGACTACGCAGCAAAAATCCAGCCATTGGCCGTACCTGCTAAAAACGGTTACCCTTTTATCTATCGGCATTTCATCGACAAACCATCCAGCCATACCTTTTCGTTCCATGGCTGTAATCGGTAAATCAGCACTTGCCGCGATGTAGCCATCCCGTATTCGTCCCAGAGAATCAATAAGGCAGCTTATGCCGGTATTGACGCTGCGTACAACGGCGAGCCTGTTCTCGACCGCTCTAAAGACGCAAACGGCTGCGTGCTGAGGCAGCTCCGTGCTGGGGTAAACCTTCTCGCCCTCGAATCTGACAAACCAGCCGTCGTTACTTATATTGACAAGCCAATCGATCTGCTTTTGGCCACGCTGGTCCAATACAAAGCCGCGGACGATAGCGGGCAAGGTAGCCTCATAACAGATTATTGTGCTGAATCTGTAACCACAGTTTTGAGTTTTGAGTTTTGAGTTTTGAGTTTCTTCGCTGGTCATTTCAAAGACGGTGTATTCGCTGCCTGCGTCGATCGAATGGTCGTAACCGTATGGATTGAATTTCATCAGCAGCCTAAAAAGTGGAGGACAGCTTTTTCTGAAGGGAAGCACCTCGCTGAAAAGTATCGGATGAATTTTGTCATAGCGCTTTTGGTCCTGCTGCCCGTCAGGCCGGTACAGAAATGCCGAGTTATATTTCTCCGTTACAACATAATCCGTACCTTGAAGTTCAACGGTGGCCGCAGTGGCGCCGACAAGCAAATATGCGTTATCCTTAGAATGCTCGGAAAGGGCTCTGTCAAAAAACTTCGGTTGACTTGACTCATCGAGATATATCAAATACCCCTTATTCAATTCTGCCTGCACGATTGTTTCAGGCCAGATGATTAGTTCGGCACCGACTTCGGCACCGGCCTTACTTTTCTGCAACAGCTCATCAAATATCACATCAGAAGCTTTACCACCTCTTTTAACCGACTGTGGGACGTTTGACTGTAATGAGGCGACGAGGGGGCCCGGCTCCACAAATTTGTCTGACTGCTTAATTCTCCATCGTCCGTAAGCGACTGTGGCAATCACGGCGGCACACACCACCGCGATTTTCAAAATACTCTTGCAGCGGAGCAGGCCATCCCCAAATCCCCCTGCTTCTGCAGGGGCAAGCTTGTCCCCGCGTAGGCGGGGAGATTTGAGGCTGCCACCCATCGAGTGTCGAGCATCAAGTATCAATTCGGCCAGCAATCCGTTGACCATTGCTATCAGAAAAGAAAGGCCAGCGGCGCCGAAGATGTCGGCTATCTGGATGAGTGTGATGTTGTGATACTGGCTGTGCGCCAGAAACCGCCAGAAAAAGCCGCCAAGAAAAAAACCTTGCAGACGCTCGGCACCGACGAACAGAACCCCTGCAGCAAGAAACAAGGGTATCCGTTTCGCCCTGCAGTAGCGCAAACAAAGCGCCACTACCGGCCAGAGCACAGCCGTGTACAGACAGAAGGCAAGCCAACCCGCTAACGTTATTGGAAACACCCAATATAGATTTCCGAGCCAGTAACAGACCGAAACTATGTAGGCTACAGGTACTAAATTTCGGGGTCTTGACTCCGGCGAACAGGCGAGAATGAAAGGCACCAGCGACACCCACGCCAGAGCCGAGAAGCTAACCGGTGCCTGAATCACCGTCAACATTACTGCGCTGGCGACAAACGCTAAACCCAGCCTCAAAGGCGGGGCTAAATATTTAGTCCCACATTCGGGACCCCGCCTTGCGGGAACCCCCACGTGGGGTCTTTCCGGGACATTCTTCGCCTCTGCGTTTTTCAATCGGCCAAATCCCTTAAAGCCGTCACTATCTCTTCCGTACTGTAGCGTTTTTCACTGTTCATTCGGGTAGCAAATTGATTTTTGAAAAGTTTCAAAAGCTTTTCGTCCGCAATGATCTGTTCAGCAGATCTTTCAAAATCGGACACAAGCCGCCTTAATTCACCAAATTCGGTATGGCCGAAGAATAAGTTGCTGTGCTGTCGGTCCCTTAAATCGGCCAGGCGTTCGTTCGCATTCTGAACGTACTTTTCGGAGATTTCTATGCCGACATAGTTTCTGCCCAGTTGGTGTGCTGCCGCTGCGGTAGTTCCCGAGCCGCTAAACGGGTCAAGCACACAATCTCCGGGATTGGAGCTTGCCGCTATGATTCTCTTTAGCAGGCTTTCGGGCATCTGGCAGGGGTGCCAGTCAGTGCGTTCTTTGAACGTCCCGCACACACGGGAGAATACATTCCAGACATCATCGGGCATTTTGCCCACCGGATTCGCCCTTCTATCATTGTACACCAACTGTCTGTCGGACGGGACTCGTATGGTATGACTGTTAAATGTGAAGTTCTTCTTGTCATTTACAAAGTAAAAGATATGGGTGTGTGCCCTTGCGAATTTGTTCTTCGTTTGCTGCCCAAAGGTGTAGTGCCATATTATCCAGTTGCGCATAAAGAGGCCGATCTCGTCCGCTATGGTTTTTACGTTAGCAGCGTACTCATCACCTATGGCTATGTAGAATGAACCGTGTGGCTTCAAGACTTTCTTGCAGACCGTCATCCAATCTTTGGTCCAGGCGATGTAGTTCTTCTTTTTGACCTTGTCGTAGTACTTGTCGTACTTATAGCCGATATTGAATGGAGGGTCGGCAAAAACAAGGTCCGCAAAGGGCTCACTGACTTTGCCCAAGACTTCTATGCAATCGCCACATATTATCTTGTTGAGGTATTTCTGCATATGGATATTCTATACGGCCTCCGAGGCATCGCAAGAGGCAACTGGATACTGCCGAGAGAGATAAATGAGTGTCAACTGTCAATAAAAAAATGCAGTTTCGTTTTCAGCAGCCTTGCTGGCTGTTTTGTACAATTCATTGGTTATTGGCAAGAATCTCCTCCAACCGGGTCACTAAAGGGGCAAGTTCGACCGAAACGATTTTCCAAACTATATCAAAGTCAACGTCGAAATAACCGTGGATCAGGCGGTCTCTCGTTCCTGCGATCTGTCGCCACGGAATTTCTGGGTGCTCTTTTCGGCACTCGTGAGAGATACTCTTGGCCGCTTCGCCCAGGACCTCCAAAAGTCGTATCAATGCCAGTGCGAGTTTTTCATCTTTGTCGAGATCAGCACGGGTGCATGTCTTCGTAAATGTCGTCGCCTTGCGTGCGGCGTCAAGCATGTGACGCAGACGAACAATGTCTTCAGGGTCGTGCATATTGGACTTCGGCCTCCCTAAGTACCTTGTCCCGAAAGTATCTGCTCAGAAAACCTGGAGTATGTAAGTCCACCTTTCTACCGATCAGCTCCGAAAGTTCGGCTTCCATATCAAAGAACGCAAACCCTGGCTCTTGACCCTTTTGGAACTCGACCAACACATCCACATCACTGTCAGGGGCAAAGTCACCCCGAAGAGCGGAGCCGAAAACAGCCAGCTTGCGAATATGATGCCGCCGGCAAAAGTCAGTGATTTTGTCCTTTGGTATGATGAGGTTCTTATTCACCGCTGTATCGTTTTGGTTTATTGATTTCTGTTTTTCTAAGTCTATACAGTCGCCGTGCCGGCGACAGCTAAACTCAAATCACGATTTGTTCCTTTTGACAACACGGGCATCAATAATTCTATTGTCCAGGCGATACGCCTCACGCTTCACAAGATGTGGGCTTATGGCTTGATTACCTTTTGTTCCGTGAATACTTTACCGGTCAGGTAATCGGTAAAGCTGACTTTCACCGTCAACGGTTCTGCAAGACTATCGATTTTGTCAGCTATGTCGAATGACAATCTGTAATTCGTCTTCAGCGCGGCATACCAAAGCTTTCTGAGCTGGTTCGGCGGCACATCCCACTCGGCAATTAGAGCCTGGTTCGCCTCCGGCGAATTCAAGTCCCACAGTTGGACCTCCACGGCCCCTGCTATCTTTATGACATCGCCATCTTGGTCGATCGGCTGGATATAGACGATCAGCTTTTCCTTTTTGCCATCCTTATCTTTGTCGTAGAAGTTGGTGTATCCGCCGATCTTGATTCTTTGCAGCTTGTAGAGATCTTCGAGCTCGTCTTTTGATAAGCCGGACAGGACCTTTATCTGCTTTCGTAATTGACCGCTCTCTGATCTGAGCTGTTCGATCTGGCTGTTCAGCTCGGCCTTCTCCCGGCTCAACTTTTCAATTTCGCTGGCCATAGCCATTCTTGACGCGCCACCGCTTTCACAGCCTGCAAGAAAAGCGAGAAGGCAGAAGACAGAAATAAGAAGACAGAATTCAGAAGACAGATGTTTGTCCTTTGTTCTCTGTCCTCCGCTCTTTGTCCTGTGTTCTCTTTGCTCCGTTCTCTGTTCTCTCACTTGCATACACCCTTCTTAGTTCATTATTGATAATTGATTATTGTTTATTATCAAAAACATTTTTTGCTTTTGATTTCTACCTTTTCTCTGCGTACTTTGCGTTCTCCGCGGTTGACCTTTGTCCTTTACGTTTTCAACTTTCTCCCTCGTCCTTGTCCTTGACGATTTCAGGCGCTTTTTGCAGAATTCTATCGGCCAACCCGTAGTTGATTGCTTCTTCTGCCTCGAGCCAGAGATTTCGGTCGCAATCCTTTTCGATTTTCTCAGGCTTTTGGTCTGTATGCTTGGCCAATATATTGTAAAGCCGAGTACGCAGCCGCAGTATTTCCTGTGCTTCGATATCCAGATCGGTAGCGGGTCCCTGCAATATGCCCGTGATCATGGGCTGGTGCAACAGAATTCTGTTGTTTGCAAGCAGAAACCGTTTACCGGGCTTGCCGCCGGCTAATAGCACCGCCGCCATACTTGCTGCTTGTCCCACACAGTAGGTTGCGACATCACACCGCAGAAACTGCATCGTATCATAGACCGCCAGCCCCGCTGTGATTGAGCCGCCGGGCGAATTGATATAAAAATGGATATCGGTCTTGCTGTCTTCGTTGCTCAAGAACAGCATCTGAGCAATGATTAGATTGGCCGTTGCATCTTCGAGCACACCGCCGAGGAAGACTATTCTATCCTTGAGCAACCTCGAGTAGATGTCGTACGCACGTTCAGTTCGGCCGCTTTTCTCAATTACTATCGGTACCAAATTCTGATTCACATTCATCTCAATCATCTCTCATGGAATTTGTATTTAGCGTGTAACGTATATGCTATTTTTTCTTTTTGTCTTTGTCTTCTTCTCGCAGCACTTCGTCGATAAGACCATATTCGCAGGCCTCCTCGGCAGTCATATATCTGTTTCTTTCAGTCTCAGCGGCGACTTTTTCTACAGGCTGGCCAGTGTGTTTTGCAAGGATCTCATTTATCATAACTTTGGCCTTGAGGATTTCTTCAGCCTGTATTTTGATATCTGCTGCCTGGCCGCTGACCCCACCCCACGGTTGATGGAGCATCACTTTAGCGTGCGAAAGGGCGAACCGGCTACCCTTTGTCCCGGCTGCCAGTATTATTGCAGCACCGGATTCGGCCCTGCCGATACAATACGTTGCAACCGGAGAGCCGACAAAGCGCATGGTGTCGTAAATAGCCATCGTGTCGTCAACGCTGCCGCCAGGTGAGTTGACATACAGGCTGATTTCACTGCCACGTTTCAGATTGTCCAGATACAGCAGCTTCATAATGACCTCTGCCGCCCTTTGATACGATATGTCTCCTATCAGAAACACAATCCGGTTTTCCAGCAGCATGTCATCGAGACTCATCTGACGGTAGCGTTGATACTGGCCGTACTGATTGTACGCATCCAGGTTCTTGGCAGGGACACCACTTTGCGATAAATCACCAGGCGGAAACCCTGAGGTTTTTCTTGCAGGATGTTCAATAGACATCAACTATTCCTTTATAAACATTGATTGGTATGGATTTGGCTTCAATCGTGTCTCTAACTTTCCCCTTTAGCTGATTCTTTCAAACGTTTCTTGATGCTTTTCCTTGGCGCCTTTTTCTCTGTTATCTTTGCCGATTCTAACAATTTAGCAATGCACTTATCTTCGCGCACCTGCAACGTAAACTGAGCCAGTGACCCGTCGCGCTCCATTTCATCCCTCATCCTCTCAGGGCGTCGTCTCTGCTGAATGGCTAACTGGGCGATGCGTCCGTTAATTTCTTCGTCGCTGACTTCGACCTTGAGCTCCTCGGCAACTTTGTCCACGACGAAGAATGTTTTGAACTGCTCTTTAGCCTGTTGTTCACTGCTCGCTTGCAGCTGTTCCATCTGCTCCTCAATCTGCTCACGGGGCAATCCACGCATAATCAGATTGCTGTAGTGTCTTCTCAGCAGTGTGGTTGAATGGTCTGCAACGATGTCCAGGGGCAGATCAAAATCCGTATTGTCCAGCAGATACTTGTAAATCTGCTCGGTCATTTCCGTTCGCACCTCCTGCTCCAATCGGCTCTGCAGCGTATCGCGAATTTTTTCTCGCAGGTCGTTTTCATCTTCGGCCCCGTACCTCTTGAGGAAATTCTCGTCCAACTCAGCAGGTTTAAGCCATTTGATGTCTTTGATGGTAATCTGGATGTCCACCTTCTTGCCGCGATATTCCTCTCTGAAGTAGGTCTTCGGTACTTCGACGCTCGTTTGCTTGACGTCGCCGGCCTTGGCGCCTACCAGAAGCTTATGGAGGTTCTCAACGGGGATTGCTCCGACAAAACCGTTCTGCCTTACGTATATCTCTATGTTGTCAAGCTTGTCCTCGCTGTCAGGTTGGTCCTCCTTCTCAGGTTGGTCCTCCTTCTCAGGTTTGTCCTGCTCTTCAGTGCCCTCGGCCTTTAGGACTACGTCGCCAATTATCTGGTCGTCAAGCTCGACGGGGCCCTCCTTTCGCAGTGCCCATACGCCTGACCACCTCTGCAGGCGTTCAATCTCTCTGTTGATCTGGTCGTCCGTAACTTGCAGTTTTGTCTTGGTTAGCGGAATACCTTCCAACGCCGGCAGATCAATCTCGGGGTGCACTTCGGCCTCGAACTCGAATTTCAGCGGACCGCTCTCCGGCAGCTCTATCGTTTCGTAAATGTTTAGCCCAAGCTCCTGTTTGCTCACGGGGTATCTCTTCGAGTTGTCGGTTACCAGCCATCTGCTGCCCGGCTGTTCAACCGAGATGGTGGGATGTTTGGAAAGTGGGGCCTCGTTATTTTGAAATTCCTGCCGCAGCTCTTCCGAGATTATGCCGTTGTCCAAATCACCTTGGAATTCCAGTTCAACGCTAAATAGAAACCTCTTTTCAAGATCAATGTCCGGCTCACCTATGGTTTGTAGCTCATTGTCTTTGATGGCCGACTTACTCGCTTCCGCCAGCAATTTCAGCTTGATTTGCTCCGTTGTTTCCTTGCCGAACCTCTTTTCCAGTAGTCGCCGTGGCGCCCGGCCCTTTCTAAAGCCCGGCACGAGTGCTTCCTTGCGCAGCTCGTCATATTGCTTATCAGTGGCATTTTGTATCGCCTCTTCTGGTATCTCTATCAAGACCTTTTTTTTGCAGGGACCTGCCGCCTCAATTGTCACCGCGTTTTTCACCGCTGTGGCTTGCTCTTGGCCGTTCTGGGGTTCTGCAGATTCTTCCTGTTCGCTTTTCGGCTCTGTGGCCTGTTCTTCTTCTGGCATTTTTGGTGCTCCCGAACGATTTACTTTTCCAACCGCGGATTTCACAGATTTCACGGATTTATGTTTATTGCCACAGAGTACACAGAGAATATAATTCATATTTTCTTCGTCTCTGTGCGCCTCTGTGTTCTCTGTGGCTTTTTTGTTCTTTTTGTGGCCCTAAAATAATGTAACCGTTTACAGCGTATAAGTTGCGTTCTTGGGGTCATTGCGAGGAGTTTTACGACGAAGCAATCTAAAATGTAACGATTGAGATTGCCACGGCCCGCCACAGGCGGGCCTCGCAATGACATAAAACGGCACATTTGCCCCGTGAACGGTTAC
>DAOWID010000313.1 GCA_030641115.1 Planctomycetota bacterium
AGCCGTCTCTTATTCGACTCCATCCGTCGAAAATCTATTCATTTTGCAGGAGTCTTAAACTAGGGGTTTCAGTTTTTAGGACTTCATTCTGGTAAATAGACTATGTCTGACATTTCCCATTTACACGGTTAAAAAACACACTTTTCTCCGTACGACATCAATCATTTTACAAAAACCTGCCTGAACAGTTAAGATTTTTCTTCTCTAAGACAGTTTTGTTGCAGATTTATGCGAAAGACCGGATTTTTAGACCCCGGACTGCTTAAGATTCCTGTTTTTGTGCAGACCGTGTCCTTTCTGGCCTTCATAAACCCAATTTTTCAGCAATTGTTAGCGTTAGTCATATCCAATCGGCACAGGTTTCAAACGACTGATACGCTCAAGAATTTGGTGGAACAATCGGCTGGTCAAACGTTTAGGCCTGGTCCATCCCCAGATGGCCAGACCGTTGTTTCACATCTGGAATCTCATTCTCAAGGAGTACGAGCTGCGCCGCATCGTGCGATTCTGCGACAATATCAAATGCGTCCTCTACAACGGCAACAAAATACGCTTCGGCGAGGTTCACCCCACGCGAGGATTTCAGGAATCCATTTTCAACGACGAGATCATGGAGGCCTTTCAAATCAACCAATGCACTTCACCCGGGGTCATCTCCCCTAACACAAACTGAAAAATTGGCTAAGCCACTATTAGAAAGTTTGCAGATATTGGTTGATTTGCCTGTGCTATGTCATGTCATTGCGAGGCCTGAAACGCCGTGGCAATCTCTATCGCCTGCAGAAATGAGATTGCTTCACTTCGTTCGCAATAGCATTGTTGTTGTCCAGAAGCTTATGCGATGTAGCTTAGTCCACAGGGGCAAAGAATCTCTTGAATCGTGGCTGATACTTGTCGGTGATGTCAAATGATAGGATTACTCCCTTGGCCTTTCCCACTATAGCCTTTCTCTCCACGAATCCGAAATATCTTGAATCCTTGCTACAGTCCCTGTTGTCGCCCATAACAAAGTAGTTGTCCTGTGGTACTGTAGCAGGCCCAAAATTTCGTATCGCCCGGACCGAAGGAGTGCTCATTACCGCATGAGTGGTTCCATCCAGATCTTCTGTCGCCAGTATTGAGTTGTCCTTCAATCTTGAAGGCAGCGCTTCGGCGTATTTCGGATCGATTTGGCCATAGGCGAGCCGCCGGCCGTTCAGGAAAACCGCATTGTTTCTCATCTCGATCCTGTCTCCCGGCACTGCCACTATTCTCTTGACTAATCGGCTTTCATCTTCGGGAGAAAAACAAATCACAATGTCTCCTCTCTTAGGGTCTGCCCATTTTGCCAGCCGATAAAAAGTAAGGGGAACTCGAAGGCCATAGGCGAGCTTGTTCACATAGACTAAATCACCTTCCAGTATCGTAGGCTTCATAGAACCGGTCGGGACCCAATTCCAGTCCGCTAAGCTTGATTTTACCGGTATCACTACAAAAACTACGAAAAAAATGGTCATTCGCCATTCTTTCCACAGCCTGCAAATGTACTTTATCGCTCTCTGGTTCTTCATTTTTCTCCTCGCTACACTACTATCGACCACAAAGTTCCACTTCTATACGCTGAACGACCCGCCAATGTTCATCTGATACATCGCGACCTTTATCAGCAAAGCTGCCTATCACATCGAGCCGCCGTATATTACTCTTATCGTGCGTGTCCTCCTCCGGCGGATTAGTATCATCCCTATTTACCATTGTCAAGTACCAAGAGACCAAATTCAGAGGAGGGCTGATGAAAAAAGTGGACTCATCAAGTCGTAGAGTGCTGCTTGCCCCACCAACTTTTACTCATTGTGCTACCTCTCGGAGGGTTTCCTCAAGGGTTCGTGGCTGTTTCACGCATACATATACTGGTTCCATAGGTGGCAGTTCCAACAGAACATATCCTTGTGGTGGCGTGGCACGGATATGGTCGCGATGGGCTTTTTCGGTGCCACGTGAAATGCGATTTCGGATGACCTCTTCTATGCGATCGCCTTCCACGCGTGCCCGCGCATCCGCCACACCAGTGAGGGCACAAAGCGCTGCATCAAACTCATCATCCGTCAACTTTAGACCTTCTTCGCAGAGCCAGTCGAGTTTATTGATAATATTTGCCAGCGGCTGGTGTCCCGGATGCGCGGCACGCCACTCGTTTGCCTCAAATATGGCAGACTTGCCCTTATATCCGGTGGATCTGAGATTAAGCAGTTGAAGCGAAGCGCTCGGATAGGTTTCCCACAACGTCTGTCCGAGCAAAGTGGTATTTTTTTGGATTCTAGTAATCCAGTTTACAAAACGGGCCACAGGAGCACCGATGCGGTCCGCCAGCGGCGGCAAGGCCGAAAAGGCAAAGTCAACAGGCCGCAGGGTCAACTCCCACTTGAAATGGACAGGGTTGACGTTAGGCAAACCCTGAAGGTCGATTGGCACATCCACCACCAGGCAAGCGCGATCGAGACATGATTCGATAACCTGACGTTCATGCTCAGCGATGTCAGGGAGTATGTCACGGCCTTTGAGATGTTTACAAAACAGGTTGTTTTGGTAGATAGTGATAAAGATTTTTTTATCCGTTTGACGGTCAGCCCTCGCAAAGCCGGATTTTCCGCTCGAATAGCCAGCCAGATCCAAGCCGAACGCGGTTGAGTCGCTTTTACTCATCTTCCGACCTATCTGAATCTTCCCACATAATCACTCCTCCGGGTCGCTGGCTGTGTTGTTGGCCAGTTGCTGCCCTTGAGTTCAGCCCGTGGCATAGGGCGGATAGTCTTCGTGGTCTGTGGTACGCTTCACGCTTCACGAGATACGAGTTCCTATCTTTTCAATAATAGCGTCAACCATTTGGCTTGTGCCGACGGCGGCTGGGTCATTCCGGTCCGGTTTCATATCGTAAGTGACACTTTTGCCCTCGGCTATCACGCCAGCGACAGCATTTTCAAGCTTATCGGCCTCGGCTGTTTTGTCTATGTGTCTTAGCATCATCACGCCGCTGAGTATCAAGGCTGTCGGATTGACCTTGTTTTGGCCCTTGTATTTCGGTGCACTGCCGTGCGTTGCCTCGAAGATAGCAGCCTTTTCGCCGATGTTCGCGCCGGGCGCTACGCCGAGCCCGCCGACCAAGCCTGCACACAAGTCACTGACTATGTCGCCATAGAGATTCGGAAGCACAATCACATCATAAAGCTCAGGCTTCTGAATCAACTGCATACACATATTGTCAACGATACGGTCTTCAAACTCGATGTCGGGATACTGCTTTGCGACCTCTCGGCTTACCTCAAGCCATAATCCGTCTGAAAATTTCATGATATTGGCTTTGTGAACGCTCGTGACTTTTTTGCGGCCCATTTTGCGAGCGTAATCGAACGCAAAGCGGACTATGCGTTCCGTGGCCGTGACAGAGATTGGCTTTATGCTGATGCCGGAGTCTTCGGTAATCTTTCGGCTGCTGTGCTCGTTTATCCAGTTGATGATCTCAGCGGTATCGTCCTTGCCTTTTTGAAATTCAATGCCTGCGTAAAGGTCTTCAGTGTTTTCGCGGACCACGACAAGATCGATATCAGTGTACCTGCTGCGCACGCCCTTGTAACTTTTACAGGGTCGCAGACAGGCATACAAATCGAGGCTCTGGCGAAGATGCACATTTATACTTCTATAGCCTTTTCCGACCGGCGTAGTGATAGGGGCCTTTAGCGCAACGCCATTTTTCTTGATGGATTCAACGGTGGCGTCCGGCAGGGGGGTCCCAACCCGTTCCATAACTTCCACGCCCGCTTCAGCGACGTCCCAGTTGATCCCTGCCCCCGTAGCATCAATGCATCTACGCGCCGCTTCTGCAATTTCCGGCCCAATTCCATCGCCGGTAACCAGAGTCACATTCGTCATTTGTCGATACTCCCATATTTCATAAAGGCACTATGCTACCTTTCGATGAGACCCGCGTCAACGATAGACCTTCGAATTCAACTGACGGGAAAACGTCTGTAGCCAAAAGTCGTGCACAACTGCACCAAGAGTTGCCGACCAGCGGGCCTTTGTTATAATCATAGAGTCGCATGGCTGTGTAAAGAGAAAGTCAGTTTGTTGTTGGAGACGATATCAGCTTTGATAGCGTATGGATGCTTATGAGCAGACGGTGGTTTCGTTGAGGCGTCAGCGTTTCATCCGACCCTGTTTGGTTCCGGCTCGGCCGGGTTACGTGCAAAAAGTAGTCTTTTGAGGAGAAAGTCCTAATGAAAAAGCATATCGGACCTCAGGCGTTCCGTGACAAGGTCGCGTGTACGACTCAAAAATGTTTTCGGCTAATTATCTTTGTCACCTTCATAACAACTCTGGCCTGGCCGTTCGTAGCCTGTTTGGCAGTGCAGCCCGGTGAGCCCGTCGACGTCGTCCCATTTGGCCAGCTCAAGACATGGGATGCAGAGGGAAAAGACTACGGCGTTATCTGGGAGGACCCAAGGGACATCTTCCGCGTCGTGGTTAAGTTCGCCGATGCCAAGGTTGCTCCTGACCCGCAAGGAATACGATTGGAGTACTGGCAATCGTCGTGGCCGCGACGCCGCATCCCACGCGACAGGCCTTCTGGGGCCGGCAGCTCGGGGTGGCTAAACGTTGGCGATTGGTTCCAGGGCAAATGGCAAAAAGCCGACACGAATCTCCAAGTCAAGGGCACGACCTACACGTTCACATTTAACCCGGTCAATTCAAAGGAATTTCCTGACCTGAAAGATTTTCCTGCCAGATATCGTTCGACCCTGAAACTGAGGATAGCTGCCGACAACGCGCTGCCAGCTATCGCAGCTTTTCATGCGTACACCGATTCGGTCTGGGAAAAGGTTAGGTTTCAAGTCGTCTGGGGCTTCGCCACAAAGCAGGACGAGCAGGTCTGGGACGGCCGGCTGGAGGTGTTCAATGGCATAGTCCAGAACATTACGCGCTGCTGGGCCAAAACCCATGTTAGGATAGGTTCGCAAAATAGCTGGACATCAAGAGTCAGAGGCCGCGGAGATGGGATTATCGCCTACGTCCTATATGCCAAGACGAAGCGGTACAATTCCTTTGATGAGACGGTTGTGACGTTGCGCACTATGTGCGAGACGTTTTCCTTTGCTGCTTCAGATCTGGTCAAATATGGGCACATATTCCTTCCAGATTTCGGCGTGATAATTAGCAAAGGCGAGAAAGGCGAGAAGTTCACTGGGCACGAGTCCGCCGAACAGCTCTGGCAAAAAAACAGACAAAAGAACATTTACTTGCGGGTTTCGCAGGTCCCTGAGCAAACACTGCCTCGGGCCTGGCAGGACATCCCGGCCAAAGACCCGTTCTATATTCCGCTGGGCTTCGAGGGTGGCCGACAGCATTTTGCCGTCGAGCCTGATGGCAGCGTGTTCTGTCGCTATGGCTGGCTTGCCCGCATTCCAGGCAAGGACACAAAACGCTGCTTGTACGATGGCAACGTGATCCGCTATCGGTTTGGCTTATCTGGTGCTGAGCTGGTTGATCGGTACACAATCGACGGTTGTCTTCCCATCATTGTTGCCAAGTGGCAGCGTGACGGCATCCAGTATCGCCAGACTGCTTTTGTGGTCCCATTTGAGGGGGTGCCGAAAGATGGCCAGCGCATCTACGCTGACGATACACTCGTACTGATGTTGCGGTTTGAAATGTCTCGTCTTGACGATGCGGAACGGGAAGCAAAGCTTGACTTGGAAGTCGTCGCGAGGCGACCTGAACAGCTTGTTGCCGAGGATGGCTTGATCTTTGCGGCTGGCACGGAGCCTCAGCGTTTACGGATGCTTGTCACTTCGCCAGACGATAAGGACTCGTTTTCACTGGACTCGCAAGCAGAGAAAGTGGCCTATCGAGCCAAGCTCACCACCGATGTCCCAAAACGTACCCTCGACGTGGCAATCCCATATATCACGCTGACGCAGAGCGAGCAGTTTGCCAAGCTGCGAACCCTCAAGTTTGACGAGGCATTCGAGGCCGTCCGCGGATATTGGTGCAAGCGCGTCCAAGATGGCGCGCAAATCATCACGGCAGAGCCGATGATCAACGACTTCTACAAAGCCCACGTCTCGCACCTGCTGCTCAGCACCGAACGCGAGGTCGGAACCAGCGACCGGTACATGGCCAAGGTGGGCACGCTGAGCTACGGCGTCTTTAGCAACGAATCCTGCATGATGATAAGTGACCTCGACCGTCGTGGCTACCATGAGCGAGCGGAGCAGGCTCTGGAAACCTGGTTGCACTACCAGGGCACCGTAGGTTTGCCCGGCAACTTTTCGACCGCTGAAGGCCAGTTTTATGGCGCTGGAGGATACGAAGCGGGCGGCTACAACCAACACCACGGATTTGTCCTTTGGTGTCTCGGTGAACATTACTTCTACACCCGCGACGATGCCTGGCTCAAGCGAGCCGCCCCGAAAATCGTAAAGGGCTGCGAATGGGTCATTAACCAGCGAAAGCGCACAATCGCTGCAGCCGAACGCTCATCGATCCGTGCCATCGAGCGCGGACTGCTGCCGCCCGGCTGCTTGGAGGACATCAAGGACTGGCGCTCCTGGCTGTCAACTAACGTGTACTCATGGTGGGGAATGCAAAACGCAGCCGCTGCACTTAATGCAGCGGGGCTGCCCGAAGGCAAACGCCTTTTGAAAGAAGCAGCCGCCTACCGCAAAGACATCTTGACCGCCTTGACTGAGGCAATGCACCGCTGCCCGGTAGTAAGGCTGCGGGATGGAAGCTGGATACCACACATACCACCCGATGTACACCGTCGTGGCAGAACCTTCGGCTGGATAACCGAGACCCTCGAAGGCCCAATCCACATGATACGCACCGGAATTATCGAGCCGGATGACCGAACCTCCACGTGGATTATCAAGGATTACGAGGACAATTTGTACATCTCGCAGCAGTATGGCTACAACATCACCGGCCAGGAGTTTGACCGATATTGGTTCAGCCGCGGCGGAATATCCATGCAGGCCAATTTGCTCTGCAATCCCATTCCGTATCTGTTGCGCGATGAGCCTAAGCACTTCCTTCGCGCATACTTTAACGCGTTTGCAGTCAGCTATTTTCCTGACACTCGCATGATGACCGAGCACGCCCTTCCCAATATTGGCGATCACCGAGGCGACCACTACAAATCCTCGGATGAATCCAATTCAACCTATTGGCTGCGAATGATGTTCATACAGGAAAGAGGCGATGAATTATGGCTCGGCGCCGCCGTCCCGCGCTACTGGCTCGCTGACGGCAAGACCTGCGGCATCGAAAACGCCCGCACATATTTCGGCCCAATGTCTGTGCGTTACGAATCACACGCGGCTGATGGCCGAATCGAGCTGACCCTCGACCCACCCCGCCGAAACCAGCCAGCGAAAATCTACGCCCGCTTCCGCCACCCCGAAGGCAAGAAGATGACCCGCTGCGAACTCAACGGCAAGCCATACACTCAATTTGACCCCGAAAAAGAATGGATTGTGCTGACGCAGTGCCCAAAGAAATTGACACGTTTTAGTGCATATTTCGATTGACTCTGTTACTCTTTCTCAGAACAGCGACAGTAGTTGTCATTCCTGCGCAGGCAGGAATCCAGTAGGTAGGACCTGTTCTACAGACCCAGATTCCTTATGCCATTACGCACTTTTCCTCCTCCGCAATTTTCCCTTATTCTTGACCAAAATACTACCGATAGTATCTAAAGAGCTGAGATAAGCTTCTCCTCGATAATTTGGTAAACGAAGACACAAGGATCAGGTATTTATGCGATTGTGGACATGGCAAAGTAAAGACTTCTCACTTCTTGATAAAAGTCAGAAGGTCGAAAGCATTAAACACTCTTTCTATGTCAATAAGCATCCAAATCTTAACATCAGAAAAAAACATCGGGAGGCTTATGAAAAGGTGTTCCAAAAGTTAGACACAAACCAGTTGATATGGTGTTTCACAAATTACAATGAATCTATTGAAAAAGCTTCAATAGAGGAATTTGAGAAGATACGGCATTGCCTTCTATGGGAGATTGACGTTCCTGATAATGAAATAATTTGGTATTGCAATGCTGCCTGGAATACCTTAAGGACTGGTGAACCAGCTATGCCGGAAGGAGTATGGGAAATATTTCATTCATCTGAATATCTTTTTCCGAAAGAAGCCAAGAGATACGAAAGTGAATTCAATAAATTTTGGTCAGGCAATACTATAGAAGATCTATTGAATTTAGTATTCCTTAAAAAAGCTGTTTTTGACTTGGGTTTGCCGAATGCGCGTTCAACCGGATGCTCCGGTGCACTCGTAATTCATCCGGTTGATATACAGAAGATAATAAAGAACCCATTTGAAATCGGAAGATGGTGGAACGGTCCCACACAAAAAAATTGGCCAATAAATACAGATGCGAACATCCTGAAAATTATTCCCTGTCGCAACTGTCCTGGACGTTAATAATAAAGGGACGAATTTTTGCACCTTGACGTAATGTTAAAAATCCTTCGTGAACGTAGTAATACTGGCATTTCAGTTTGCTGCGTACCAGTATCTTTTGCCTTTCAAAAAGCTGGTGGGGCCTTGCGTCAGAAGCTATGGCTTTTGACTTGTCATCGGCAGCGCCACGCCATGCTACAGTGAATTTAGTTTTTCGATTTTTTTCAGGAAGCTCCGGCAGAGCTTGGGAGCGGGGTCGGCTAATTGGCGCAGGCGTTTCTCATCCAGCATAAAGCCATAGCCATGGATCTCCATATGTCTGAACAAAAGCAGATTGCGAAATGCCTCCCATTCGGCCTGTGAAATCAGTGATTGTTCTTTTGCTGCGAGCAGCAATTGTTTGTGCCAGTCTTCGCTCTTTCATAGATGCGAACTGCTTTTTCGCGGATGATAGCCGCGATCGGGGGATCCTGAGAAAGGTCGACAAGGTCTACGGGCTTTGGAAGCTCGAAGAATAGACGCCCATAGAAGTCAAAAAATCTCTCAGGTGCCAATCCTTCAACTGCCAAGTCAATGTCTGCTGCTGTCTGCTCGTTTTCCAGCGCAGAGCCAAACATCCACACTGCGCTGGGCTGAAAGTCCTCGGCAATGGCAGCGACGGCTTTTCTCAAATCCAGCGGTGGCATCACTTAAACTCCTATTGACCTTCCCAATGGAACAAACCATTGTTATCATGCTAACCAACTTCTTGCTGTTCTTCAATAAAAAAGCCCTGTGGCGAACCACAGGGCCTTTCTCAAGCAACAGTTTCACCTTTGCGGTCAAATATGCATGGTCTATGATGTGTTTTTTAGTCGCTTCTGGAGTTCTCTTAGTTCTGCCGTGCCTTTTCGCCAGTATTCGAGTTGCTCACCAGCGGATATTCCTTCGAGCTGTTTTCGAACCATTTCCGCACCGCGTCGCTTCATTTGCACGCAGTCAAACGTCTTCGTCTTCATATTCAATCACCTCCAGAGGTGAATAAATGGCGACTTCCGGATAACCATGTAAGGTGTTCACCGCGTTATATAAAGGGATCTTCAGGAAGTTAACAATGTGCTTGAAGTTCCAACTAACGATTAGCGATGCTCGAGAAGTGGTTGCCAAGGCCACATGTAGAGCATCGGTGGAGTATCGCTTGGGGATTATTCCTGCATCTGTGTAGGCCTGCTGGAGGCTCAAAGATTCTGCCGTGATTTCAGCCACCTCTGCAATTGTCAAGATCTCGTAAAAGAAGTCCTGGACATTTTTGGGCCCCGCTTGGATTTCTTGCCTGACCAGTTCAGAGGTCACCAAGCTGAATCTCGCCTTTCTGACACCGTAAAAGAAAGCTTTGCTCGCCCCTTCAAATTCCTCATCGAAGACGCCACCAAAAACCGATGTGTCAGCATATATTCTTATCGTTTTTTGTGATGGCCCAGCCATACTATCATTATAGCTTTCCGTTGGCTCTTATACAAATTAAAAAGCCCTGTCGATTGACAGCGCTTTAATATCAAGCATAGTTGAGCTTGCACCTAAAGGCCCACCGCGCCGGCACGAAAGATGTGGGGACAGCCTCACGTTCTGGATCTTATCTGGCTGCGTACCAGTATCTTTTGCCCTCCAGGAAGGCGGCGGGGCCTTGCCTTTTGAGTTTTCGTAGGTTCTTTAGATGCGCTACGCCGTGGTCCAGCTCAAGCATTTTTAGCTTTTCACAAGTGGGGAAATCGTCGCACTGCCAGCACCCTTCGATATTAACACTCAATGGTTGATATCAAGCGCAAAGTTTTTGTAAATCGCTGATGCTCAATTCGCTGAGTCGCGTAACGATCTTTTCCGCCATGGCGAGCTGTTCAGCATCATAGGAATTTGTAACTGCGATCGTGTGCATCCCTGCTGCTATGGCGGCTTCGAGTCCCCAGTGCGAGTCTTCTATCACGACACATTGGCTTGCAAGAATAGGCTCTTGGCGGCCGCGGTTGAGTTTCTGCAATGTTAACAAGTAGCCTTGTGGATCTGGCTTGCTCTTTTTCATCTGGTCGCCGGATACTATCACCGTAAAGAAAGGGCGCAATCGAGCCTGTCCTAATATCAGTTCGATTTCCGCCATCAGCGAACCTGAGCATATCGCCAGCGGCAACTTATTTCGACGGAGCATCAGCACGAAATCACGTGCCCCTTCTATTAGATGCCCTTCGGTTCTTGCCAGCTTCTCAAATATGTGGTATTTTTTCTCCACAAAACCTTGGATTTTCTCCTCGCCTATTTTTAGCAGGCCTTTGCGGATGAGCAATTTGTAGCAATCAACATCGGTCATGCCTAAATAGACTTTGTAATACTCTTGTGTTGTTATCTCGATGTCGTGTGGGGCCAAAACCTGATTGAAAGCGCGAAGGTGTAGAATCTCAGAATCACTTATAACGCCATCAAAATCAAATATCACTGCTTTGAGCATAAGATTTTATTGATTCCCAAGACTTTCTAACTTTGTAACCCATTCGTTAAAATGGGGACATTTCTGTCTCATTTTTGGCAATCCAATCTTACGAACCGCTATAATACCGTCCACCGTTTTCACATAATTTCCAATATGTTGTTTTATTCGTCGGGAAGGACAGGTCTGGTAATTATCGTTAATCTCTTCAGGGCAGGAAAACGACTGTAGGACGTTCTCAAGCTGAGCAGAAACCTTTGAGCTACTTACAGCCAGTATCGACGTATCTGAGAAAAGCAATGCCTCGAATTCGTGCATCTGAACGTACGGAATAAACTGTGCACGATTCCAACTGCCACCCATTTGAGCAACAATATCTTCCGATAATGCCTGCTCGACTCTTTGAGCTTTGTCTTGATAATTCTGAC
>DAOWID010000258.1 GCA_030641115.1 Planctomycetota bacterium
ATCAAACCCAATTTCGAAACAGATCCGCGGGTACACTGACGCCGCAGGATCCTGCTATCATTAAGGAATGTGGAACATGAATCGGTATTTCAGAATCCTACTTACTCTTGTCATTGTTGTCGTTACATCAAGCACGGCGGTGCCCGCCGACGAGACACCGACCTCGCCGAAGGTCGAGGTGCTCTGGCCCGGTGGTGCCCCCGGCGCCAAAGGTGATGCAGATGGCGACAGGCCAACACTGACGATTTACTTACCGCCGAAGAAAACGGCAACCGGAGCAGCGGTAGTTATCTGTCCTGGCGGCGGTTATGGTCATCTGGCTATGGACCACGAGGGACATCAAATCGCAGAGTGGCTCAACTCGCTTGGGGTCGCCGGTTTTATCCTCAAGTACCGCCACCGCAACAGTGGTGCCGGCTATGGTCATCCGGCGCCGTTACGGGATGCCCAGCGAGCAATCAGGACGGTCCGCAGCCGTGCGAAAGACTGGAATATCAATCCCGATCGTATTGGCATCCTCGGCTTTTCCGCCGGTGGACACTTGGCTTCAAGTGCCGGCACACACTTTCACAAACGCTATAACGATGCAGAAGACCAGATAGACAACGTGAGTTGTCGGCCAGATTTTATGATACTCATCTATCCGGTCATTTCGTTCACTGAATGGTGCGCCCATTCCGGCTCCAGACGGAATCTACTGGGCAAGGACCCCGACAAGGACCTCGTTGAGAGCCTGTCGAACGAGAAACAAGTCACTTCTGAAACACCACCAATGTTCCTAATCCACACCTACGAGGACAAGGGCGTACCGGCAGAAAACAGTATCTATTTTTACCTGGCCTTGCGAAAGGCCAAGGTACCGGCTGAGATGCATATCTACCAAAAAGGCCGGCACGGATTCGGCCTTGGCAAGAATCACGGCGCCGTGTCAAGCTGGCCGGTTCGCTGCGCAGACTGGATGCGCGGCCAAGGGCTTTTGGATAAGAAAAGTCACGCACGCAGGCAGAAATAGAATCACGGTGGCGGCTATATAGGAAGTACGCTTAAGAAGATTGTAACCGTTCACGGGGCAAATGTGCCGTTTTATGTCATTGCGAGGCCCGCCGCAGGCGGGCCGTGGCAATCTCAATCGTTACATGTTAGATTGCTTCGTCGCAAAACTCCTCGCAATGACCCCAGCAACGCAACTTATACGCCGTGAACGGTTACAGAAGATTAGACTCGCCATTTTGTCCCGGTAAGCATCCTCATCTGTTTTACTCACGACAAGTCAGGAGTTTCTTGCTCTTCGGGCGCTGAAATGGGTTGCGTAAATTGCGAGGCTGGCGCCTCAGAATCAGGCTGGGGGATTGATTTGATTTCGATGGGAGGCGCTTCTTGATCCGGCGTCCCAGAGGTAGGAGCCATATCCTGAATTAGTTCAGCGACCCTTCTGTAATCTTCGGCGCCGTGACAATCTTGCTCATACTCAAAGATTGTTTTGCCATAGCTGGGCGCTTCAGCAAGCTTGATATTTTTTCGGATACAAACCGGCAGAATCTCGGCCTGCGCCCAGGCACTGTCGGTCCCGCGTGCATTGTTTAGGAATTGCTCGATATCGGCTTTGACCTCATTTGGAAGCGAGGCTCGGCTGTCGAACATACACAGCAATATCCCTTTGACTTTCAGGTTTGGGTTGATCCTTTTGTTGACGAGCTCGACAGTCTGCAGCAGTTTTCCAAATCCCTGCAGGCCGAGAAAATGGGGCTGGAGGGGGATCAAAACCTCTTCGGCGGCAGCAAGGGCATTTAGGGTCAACAAGCCGAGCGAGGGAGGACAGTCGATGAGACAGTAATCGAATCTATCTTCACTCGATTGAACAGCCTCCCGCAGGATGGTTTCCCTGCCAACTATGCTCACTAACTCACTTTCAGCACCGACCAGATTGATATTTGCGGGCAAGAGCCACAGATTCATACGCACAAGCAGAATTTGTTCTTCAAATTTGGCTTGCCTGATCAAGACCTCATACGAACCGGACTCGCGCGTCTGCGGCTCAAGGCCGAGGTGTATCGTCAGATGTGCTTGAGGGTCCAGATCGATAGCGACCACTTTGGCGCCCATGGCAGCAAGGGCCGCGGCGGTATTAGCCACCGTTGTGGTCTTTCCCACACCTCCCTTTTGGTTTAGTACTGCGATCGTCCTCATCTTGTGTGGCGTATTCCCATTCAACACAGCAGACATTCAAAACGGCCAGAGCACAGTGAATGTGCCTCAGCGCCTACGAAGCTGGCTGTCTTCACGCTTTTTGGTTTTCTGCTCTTAGTCTCCTCAGGACGGCGTCGAGCACGCCATTGACAAACGCGCCGGACCTATCGGTACTGAACATTTTGGCCAGCTCAATGGCTTCATTTATCACAACTTTAGGTGGTATATCAGGACAGAACTTCAACTGATAGACCGCCAGTCTTAAGATGCTTTTGTCGACAGGCGAAAGTCTTGAGAACTGCCATTTTATTGTCGAAGAAGATATCAGCTCGTCGCATTGCGGTAAATGTTCCCACGTTCCTTTTGTCCAATCCAAGGCGAGCTTGCGGACGAAATTGTCACTGTCTGCGTCCATGAAGAACTCATCTGTCGGACGCTGGAACAGCTCGGGGCCCTGGACATCAAGTTGATACAAGCTCTGGATTGCCAACTGTCTGGCCCTGGTTCTTTTATCCACCTTCATTTTGTGGCTCGCCGTCCGTGACATGCCCTTAGTCAGGGTTCCGGGCAACGACAGGTTCCCGCCAAGCTGGGTCCCTTGGCGAACTTAAATCTGCTCCATCACGTTGACCATTTCCATAGCCGTTCTTGCTGCGTCGGCGCCGGCATTGCCCATCTTTGTGCCGGCTCTTTCGACCGCTTGTTCGAATGTATCACAGGTCAAGACACCGAATACAGCCGGTACGGCTGAATCGTAATTGATTTGCCCGATTCCGCGCACCACCTGCTGACAAACATAGTCGTAGTGGGCGGTCTGGCCTCGTATAACTGCACCGAGGCAGAGAACCGCGACATACTTGCCGCTTTGCGCGAGCTTTTTCGCAACCATGGTGATTTCACAGGCACCCGGCAGCCAGACTACGGACATCTGCTTGTCGGCAGCGCCGTGACGCTGGAGACAGTCTATTGCACCGGCAAGCAGCTTACCAGTTATGAATTCGTTAAACCTGCTTACTACGATAGCGTAACTGCCTTTGCCGGCTGTTACCTGGCCTTTTATTTCTCTAATCATTGTTTCACTTCTCCAAACAATATTCCGTGCTTGCGGCACGACTTTACTGCGCTTAATTGCAGGTTGCTCGGCAGCTACACATTATAAGACTATCAGCGGCTGCTTTCCAGAAAAACCGCACAGCACCAACAGAGCGTCGGCTCACACCGGTTTGGCACTAATAGCTAACCTGGGCGACTGTAAGAGGTTATGACCCAAATCTTCAACAGAATTTTCGCTTTAGCCGCCAGGCACACGAGCCGACAAAAAACCACTAAGGCGATGGGAGTTTCAAGGCGATAACGCCCTTGGATAACCGTTTACTTGTTGAGTACGCCTTCTGCAAAATTGCAGGTTAGGCATAC
>DAOWID010000083.1 GCA_030641115.1 Planctomycetota bacterium
CACCGCGAGATAAGAATCCTTCCAGGTCTTCGAGTCTCTGCTCATCCCACTGGGCGTAACAGAACATGACAATCACATTGGCCGTCTTAAATTGCTCCTTGCTGGGCCACCCGTAAGCCGTTGAGACTTGCACCTTCGTTGCACCAGCCAAGACTCTTCTTTGTTTGCCCCGTGGGGCCGGACCGTAGAGGTTAACCTGTTTTTCTTGCCCAGCCTTCTTGCCGCCAAGTAGAACTGCCCATCGCTTCTGCCATAAAGGATAATCGTGCTCATTGGGACCGTGGTCCTTCTTGAACGCAACAAGAACGATATTGAGCTCACCCAGCTTTCGCCTCGCTGTCTGCTTAGGGGCTTTGGCAAGGACCGCTTCGACTTCGCTGCGGCTCCGCGGCTCCGGCGCCTTGGCTGTAGCCGCGAATGCACTTGACATGGCTTGCGAGCTAAGGGCCATTACAATCAAAACATAAAGGGCTACTCTGCATCTCATGATTCTCTTCCTTTCAGTTTATACTGGCCTTTGCACAACCTTAACTTAACGACAAATTCGTACCTGCGCGAAATCTCGCAGTGACATTGCGCCCAGCCGTACCGTCGAGCTGACCATCCATCTGCCAAATAATACCAAAAAAAACCGCCCCGTTCCAGCCTATCTTGTGGGCTTAGGTTTGCAAGCTGTCTATGATGATTGGTAGAATACAGACAGATGGTGGGGCAGGTCATGCTGCGTTCTCTTCGCCGCAATATGCAAACAAAGAGTGCTGTAATCCAATCAACACTGGTGCACAATTAGAAAGCAGGCGAAACCTGTTTAGTGTCGGTTTCGGTGTGCGACCAGTCTCTAACAGTACTTTGATGGCAGAATTATCAGCCAGTGTGCTATCGATTTAAGAAACCGCCAGGCTTGCTCACAGTCAACTCAATTGATATGGTGGGTTTGGATCTCATTACAATTTGGAGAGTTGATGTATGTTTATGATCATGTTATTGCTCTGCATAGGTCTTAATATTCTTTTCTGTATGTCTTTATCCACATCCCTCAGGGAAAGAGAGATCAGAGCAATATTTTGCTCCGTTTTTGCCGTTGCGGTTAATTCAATTTTCTGGGGGCTGCTAATATATTACCAGCAGACTGCGGTTGCGAAAATCGTTGGAGCGGTCGCTGTAATTGCAGTCCTGTTTTTTTGTGCTGTCTCAATGATTCATTATTTTCCAAAAGTGGATGGATTGCAAACAGCTAATACCGGTATTGAGCAGTATGATGAGCGGGACCATATGTTCAGCAGGAACAGCCTGCAGTGCTATCCGGGTATTGCGAAGGAATACTACGACAAGCATCCGGAGTTTTCTGAAATAGATGCCAAGATCCACGAAAAGCCGGAACTCGGAGAAAAAGGAGGTCGGTTCTATGATTCGTATTTGACACCGGTAGCAGCGGCAGCGTTCAATGTCCTATCCAAAACGCAGCATCTTGTCAGAGGCGATAGAGCTGAGGACAAGGCAGATATCGATATCGAAAGGTTTACCCGGATCATCAAGGAGATTGCTTATTATTATGGAGCGGTGGATTTGGGAATTGCTCGACTGAAAGGCTATCATCTGTACAGCCATGCGGGCAGACACCAAGAGAATTATGGTGAGCCTATCGAAAACAACCATCGAAGCGCAATTGTCATAATTGTAGCCATGGATGCAAAGATGCTTAAAGAGGCACCAACCGTAAGTGCGATACTTGAAAGCTCAAAGCAGTACGTGGAATCAGCTAAGATCGCCCACATCATCGCTGAGTATATTCGCAGCTTCGGGTATGATGCCAGATCGCACGTTGACGGCAGCTATGAAACTTTGTGTGTGCCGCTGGCGAATGATGCGGGATTAGGGGAAGTCGGACGCATCGGACTTCTGATTCACCCCGTCTATGGGCCATGTGTACGTATCTCAGTGGTGACAACAGAGCTTGAGCTGCCAAAGACCAAAGGCAAAAATTATCACATCGGGACTTTCTGCCAGATCTGCAAGAAATGCGCGGATAACTGCCCTGCCGGCGCTATTAGTAAAACAGGCAAAACTTCAACCAGGGATTTTGAACACTGGTCCATCAAACAAGAGAATTGCTATTCGTTCTGGAAGGATGTTGGAACTGACTGTGGCTTTTGCATTAGGGTCTGTCCATACGCAAGGCCGAACACGCTGTTTCACAGACTCGCAAAATATTATGTGAGCCGGAATCCGTTAAATCAGCGAATTGGACTTCTCCTGGATAATCTGCTGTATGGAAAGAAAATCAAGATGAAAACGGTTTCAGAACAGTCAAAAACCATTCTTCAGAAATGTGCGGCTTGCTCTGTTGATGTCACATAAATGGCCAGCGAAGATTGAGGGGGACCGTGTACAAGGAATTTGGCCAATGACGGCCGTAGCACCTGCGAGAGTAGGTACGTGGTAGTGGCGATTTCACGACAGATGTGCTATTCTGCCGCCAGCTATATTACTTCTATTTAGTTTCTGTTGCGGAAACAGCATTTGTCATTCCTGCGAAAGCAGGAATCCAGTTTTTTCGCCGTAGACCCCTGCTTTCGCAGGGGTGACATTGCCAGTTTCAGCTTTCCGCAACAGATACTATTTAGGAAGTCGACAGGAGACAAAGGAAATGGGCAGCAAGGCAAAAAGATGTTTCTGTGTGGTTCTATTGGTCATATTTGGTGCTACCTTGGGGGGGGCAGAGCGAGACAACGTCAGGCCAAGGGCCAGAGAAGTAGGCATAGCACCTGGCGTGCTATTACCCGGCAAGTTAAACGGCATTACCGATGTCGAAGGAGTCAAGGTCGGCCATGTTACGCTCATAAAGGGAAAAGATATTAGGACCGGCGTGACGGCTATCATCCCCCATTCAGGAAATCTCTTTGCGGAAAAAGTCCCGGCTGCCATCTATCTGGGAAATGCCTTCGGCAAACTGATGGGCTACACCCAGGTTGAAGAGTTGGGAAATATTGAGACCCCTATCGTGCTGACCAACACGTTAAATGTTGGGATAGTAGCGGACGGTGTAATCGAATACATGCTGAGTCTGCCCGGGAACGAGAACGTGACGTCTATAAACCCCGTGGTGGGTGAAACGAATGACGGCTGGCTGAACAACATTAGAAGCAGGCCCGTGCGTCAGCATCATGTCCGCGAAGCGATAGAAAAGGCTACTGCCGGCCCTGTTGAGGAAGGTTCGGTCGGGGCCGGCACCGGAACGATATGCTTCGGCTTCAAGGGTGGCATCGGCACATCTTCCAGGCGGCTGCCCAAGTCACAGGGCGGCTATACAGTCGGCGTGTTGGTTCAGAGCAATTTCGGCGGAGTCTTGACCATCAACGGCGCCCCCGTGGGCAGGGAATTAGCCGCAGCAAAAAACATCGCAAATAAAGGTGGCTCCTGTATGATCGTAGTAGCCACCGACGCTGCGCTTCTGTCTCGGAACCTGAAAAGATTAGCCAAAAGAGCAGTGCTTGGCTTAGCACGGACCGGCTCGGTTATGAACAATTCCAGCGGCGACTACGTAATTGCCTTTTCAACAGCTAAGGCGCTTAGACTGGGGGCGAAAAGAACGAAGACCTCTGGCGAGCCACTGCCTAACAGAAAGATGGATCCATTATTTACGGCCGTGGTAGAAGCGACCGAAGAGGCCGTGTACAACTCAATTTTCAAAGCAACTGCTATCATTGGCAGAGACAACCACCACTGTGAGGCTCTGCCTATCGAGAGAACATTAGAAATCTGTCGCAAGTACAAGGTCTTGCACTAACTGAGAAACCGAGGCCGGTTTTGTAGGAATCTTTGCGTCCGGTTGTGCGTTGGTTTTCATGATGCGGACATCCTTGGTATAGTCAGCCGACATGAAAAAAGCAAACGCACTGGTTGAAGGAAGAAGGAAACATGGCTGAACTTGCAATCAACGGCGGAAATAAGGTCAGAACGAAAGCGTTTTTTGCCTGGCCTCATTATGATGAGCGGGAGCTGAAGTATGTTGAAGAGGTGATTAAGAACCGAACCTGGTTTGCAGGCATGAGGGGAGCAGACCCCGGCACAAAAACTAAGGAATTTGAAAAGAGATTCGCTCAGTATCATAATGCCAGCCACGGTATAGCATGCGCCAACGGGACCGTTGCGATAGAGATTGCGCTGCGGGCAGCGGGTGTTGGGACAGCAGACGAAGTGATCGTGCCGGCGTTGACCTTTATCGCAACAGTAAGTGCGGTACTCCAGGTCAACGCGATTCCAATCTTAGTCGACACCATCTATGACACCCAGTGCGTCGACCCGGAGCAAATAGAAAGGGCAATCACCGATAAGACAAAGGCGATCATTCCGGTACATTACGGCGGATTTGTCTGCGATATAGACAGGATCATTGAAATCGCCCGGAGACATAACCTCATCGTCATCGCAGACGCCGCTCACGCACACGGGGCCATCTATAAGGGTAAGAAATTGGGTTCTTTTGGCGATGCGGCGACGTTTAGTTTTCAAGAAAGCAAAACCATGACCGCCGGTGAAGGTGGTGTCATAATCGCGAATGATGATGAGCTGGCTGAGAAATGTATCCAATACCGCAGTTGCGGACGCCACGAGGGAGAATCATGGTATGTTCATTACGTTATGCCGGTGAATTATCGCCTCGCCGAGATCCAATCGGCCATGCTGCTCGCCCAGCTTGAAAGACTTGATGACCAGTTGAAAAGAAAGAATGATAATGCTCACTACCTGGCCGAGAGATTCAAAGATATCGACGGCATCAATCCCGTCCCAGGCGATGGAAATACCGAGGTGAACGGTTATTATTTATACCTTCTGCAATATGACAAGGAGAAATTCGCCGGCGTTTTGAGAGATAAATTCGTTGAAGCGCTAAATGCTGAAGGTATTCCCTCTCATATCGGCTACCCCTGGCCTTTGTCAAAAAATCCCGTGTTTCAGCAGGTCGAAGAGGGACCCAAAGGATGCCCATTCACCTGTCCATATTATGGGAAAGAGATTTCTATAAAGGACCAAAAATTCCCCATAACGGAAAAGATATGCAGTGAAACAGTGGTCATTCCCCATGAGGTTTTGCTCTCGACCAGGTTGGATATGGATGATATTGTTGCTGCAATCGCAAAAATCAAGGAAAATGCCGGCGAGCTACTCTGAGCCCGGCTATGCCGAACAAGTTTTGACCTAAGCGAAGATTACGTCGTGATTCGAGCACAAAAAGGAGCCAGGAGAATGAACAGGATACTTGTGATATCCATTGCAGCACTTACTCTTGCAACAGCATCTTCTAATTGCGCTGAGCGAAAAGAAAAGGGCGAAGCTGTCCCACAGAAGTCGTTTCTCAGAGAGGGATGGGCAATACAATCGTCTGATAAGGTCAAAGAAAATGGCGGCACGATATCGACCGGCAAATTTAAGCCAAACGGGTGGTATCCTACTTTTGTACCTTCAACAGTCTTAGCAGCTTTGTGTAAAAACGGTGTCTTCGCTGACCCGTATTTTGGCGAGAACCTGCGAAAGATACCCGGATATCAAGATGGGATATGGTTTTCCATGCCTGATGATAGCCCTTTCAGGATTCCGTACTGGTATCGTACCGAATTCAGTCTGCCACAAGAATATCAAGGGAAAAAGATATGGCTGTACTTTGACGGCATCAATTTCAAGGCAAATATCTGGCTAAATGGCAAAAGAATAGCTGACAGTGACACCATTGTCGGTATGTTCAAACGCTTCGCTTTTGACGTTACCGACAACATAACTGCCGGCAAGAACTATCTTGCTGTGCAGATAATTGCACCGGCACAATCTCATGGCAGGAACAGCAAAGAAACAGACATGGAATGTACCAGCTCGTGGGACGATCACTGTCCTTATCCTCCGGATGGTAACATGGGTATATGGCGGGACGTTTATATCAAGGCAACAGGTCCCGTGACAATAAGGCATCCTAATGTAGTCACTGACCTGGATTTACCATCTACCGATGTGGCACACCTGAAAATATCTGTGGCAGCAAACAACGTAAGCAATAAGCAGGTTACAGGAACCTTAAAGGCAGTCATATCAGACGTAGATAATATTCAACAAGGTGGAACTTCAAAGGGTGGCGGCTACGTAATAGCGGTTCGTCAGACTGTAAGGCTCGCCCCCGGCAAAACAAAAGAGATTGGATTTCCGCTCGATAAGTTCAGCATCCTAAGTGTTAAGAACCCTCGATTGTGGTGGCCGAATCCCTTAGGGCCGCAGAACCTCTACAATCTACGCTTGGAATTTGAAGTAGATGGCCAGATTTCCGACAGCACGAGCATCAACTTTGGGATTCGTGAGATAACAACCCACCTGGATAAAAGAGGCTGGCGAGTCATCCAGTACAATGGCAAGAACATCCTCGGAAGAGGGGGAACGTGGATGACAAGTGATCTCTTGCTGCAGTTCTCTCACAAAAGATATGAATCGATGCTGCGCTATGCAAAAGAGATGAACTGGAATCTGATGCGAGTAGAGGGATATTCAGTAAAAGAGCTTCCGGAATTCTATGACATGTGTGATAAGTATGGGATTATGATAGCACCGGAAGTATTTGCACGAAATAACCGGGACCATAAACTTCAAGTGGAATGTTTTGAAGACCATCTGCTTGAAATAAGGCATCACGCATCCGTTATTCATTTCATCGGGCATGACGAAACGGTTCCAACACCGGATATTGATGCGGGATACCGAAAGCTAATCCAGAAGTACGCTCCACATATAACGTATCAGGCAGGCTCCGGCGGAACCGCAGAGGTACGCTCACGTATGGGTGGCTCACGAACCGGTGGGCCGTGGAATTTTTCACCGCCTTCGTACTATTATGGGCGAGCTTCGAACACTGAATGGACTGTTCTGCCGAGGGATTATGCATCCGGAGCTACGTATTCCGGCGGCATTGGTGGAGAGGTTGCTCTTGTGGAGAGTCTTTACAAGTTTTTGCCTAAAAAGGACTTGTGGCCATCAAGTAAGAGTGCATGGCGTTTCCATACCATTTGTAGCGGAACCTGGCTCGACGGGGACGAAGAAGGAAGACTTGTCCCTTCGTTTACAAAGCTGCTGAATCGTCGCTATGGCCAAGCGGACAATATCGAGGAATTCTCTTACAAAGCGCAGATAATGACGATGGAGACTATGCGTGCTCTGCATGAGGTTGTTGGAAGAAATAAGTATGACTGTACTTTCCTGCTTACCTGGAAATTCAATTCCCCATGGCCAACAACGCTGTCCTGGAATGTCGTTGACTGGTACCTCGCCCCGACAGGTGCATACTACGGCACGAAGAAAGCGTGCGAACCATTACACGTCCAGTATTCTTATGACAACGATTCGATCTATGTGATTAACAGTCATTACAAGAGTTTTGAGAATCTGAAGGTCACTGCGAAAATATACGATTTAGATATGACCCAGAGATATTCCGAAACCGCGATAGTCAGTATTGCACCAGATAGCAGCAATAAAATCTTTATCGTTGATCAGCCAAAAGACTTGAGTAAGACCTATTTTCTAAAACTCGAATTGAAAGACAAATCAGATAATTTGGTGTCCTCTAATTTCTACTGGTTGTCCACAGAACCTGATGTGGCTGCCGACTTCAGTAGCTTAGATAATCTTGCCAAGGTAGATTTGGATGTTTCTTACGCTGTGGAGAAAAAGGGCAATACCTGTGTCGTCTATGTTGATCTGAAGAATCCATCTTCAAGTGTAGCATTTGCAATAAATCCAAAGATAAAGAAAAGTGGTTCTGGTGACCTTGTGCTGCCGATTTATTGGCAAGACAACTATTTCTCACTTCTTCCTGGAGAAAGACAACGGGTAAAGGTTGAGTTCCATGTCGAAGATTTAGCAGCAGAAGGACCTTCGTTGGTAATAGGTGGATGGAATATTAAAACTGAGGAAATGAAAATCGTAATTGGTTCTTAGTAGTCTGTCAGGATTGAATCTGTAAGCTGTCATTCCCGCGGAAGCGGGAATCCAGATTCTAAAAATGGATTCCGCATCAAGTGCGGAATGACAACCTCTAAAATCAAATTTGACAGACTATTAGTCCCTATCCGAATAACCGTTGAATTCCTGTCATGCTGAGCGCAGCGAAGCATCTGGCCTCAAGTTAGACATGCCGCATCGCTGCCCTATTGAGATTCTTCGGCTGCGCCTCAGACGGTGTCCTGAGCTTGCCGAAGGAATGACAAATGACAACCAATAATTATTCGGATAGGTTCTTAGTCAACATCAGACTCGGATATTTGAGGTATATAGATGCTTGCATGGCCAGACATTGTAATAATCATCGGTTACTTCACCATCGTCCTGGGTTTGGGTGCGTACTTCAGCAGATACATGAAATCGCAAAAGGATTTTTTCCTTGCCGGCAAAAAGATGCCCTGGTGGATAGCTGCCTGTTCTTTGCAGGCGACAGACATAGGTCCTGAAACCTACATAGGCGTCACTGGAATAATTGCGGCGAGCGGATTGGCATGGTTGAATTATGATTGGCTGCCTGCTTGTGCCATCCCCTGTATAGTCTCGGCGTGGTTCTTTGTCAGGCATTATTGGAGAAGCGGAGTATACACGATACCTGAATTCATCGAAAGAAGATATAATTCTTCCATGCGGGCGCTCTGGGGTGTGTTATTCGTCATAGTCAGAACACTCACTTTGGGAGTAGTACTCTATACCATGGCGCTTCCCCTGTCACTGATTGTCGGATGGCCCTGGTGGCTCTCACTGCTCGTAGCTGCTGGAGTAACGGGCCTTTATTGCTCCCTCGGTGGCCTAACCGGTGTAATGATTACAGACGTTCTGCAATTCATAATCATGACGGTCTGTGCCGTTGGATTGATCGTCTTTTCTTTGCGGGCCGTCGGCGGATGGAGCGGTCTGCAATCTGAATTGCCACCCAAGATGTTTCACGTAGTATTGAGTAGGGCCGAAGGCAACCCAGATACGTGGTGGGGCGCAATGTTCATCGGCACGCTCTCTCTGGGTTTGGCGTATTGGTGCACCGATCAAAACACCTTACAAAGGACATTTGCCTGCAAGAGTGATGCGGATGCAAGAACCGCATTGGTCGTAGGAAGTATCGTAAAGTACCCCATGACATTTATATGGGGCCTTGTCGGTCTTTGTGCAGCCGTTTTATTCCCGAAGATTATTGCGGAAAATCCCGATAATGCCATGCCGAAAGTCGTCACCACATTGCTTCCGGTCGGTACCGCTGGTGCCGCGATTACCGCACTTTATGCAGCGGGAATGTCATCCTGCGATTCATTACTGACTTCCATGTCGACAGTTTTGACCAGAGATATATACCAAAGATTTTTCGCGAAGAATAAGCCGGATATGCACTATGTCTGGGCCGGAAGAGTGTTTATAGTTTTGCTCTTGATCTGCGGCGGGCTGTTCGCAACCGTGGTTTTCCCCGTATTCGGTGCGGCATACGTTGCGTGGCAGTCTGTGCTTTCGTATATACAATTTCCGTTGTTCGTAACACTGGCACTTGGGATATTTTACAAAAGAGCAACCGCCTTGCCGGCCTTCATTGGCTTGTTAGCAGGTTCAGTATCAGCCTTTGTCCTGGACAGGTTCATAGGCCCGGTTCTTACGCCCCATTGGTGGTCATTTGTATGGGCCGGATGGGCCGGAGGAATCTTAACGGGAGCAATAACCGTTGGCGGCAGCCATTTCACGAAACCATATTCGAAAGAAAAACTGAAGGGGCTTTGCTGGGGGACTATTGAAGAAAAAGAAGAAGAGAAACCAAAACTTCTAATGGATTGGCGTCTCTGGAGCATCGTATCCTCGATCGTTGGAATATCATTGACATTGATCTTCTGGTTGGTTTTGTAGGCGAGAATATGAAAGAAATGAATCAAAGAAAAGCGTTGGGAATAAGCCTAATAGCATTTGCCATACTCATGCTCGCAGTCTGCTTCATATATCAAATAATTACACAATCTGTAGGATTCGTAGACGTATGGTTCTCCTATCTTGTTGGGGCAGTCCTTTTTGCTATAGGACTTCTAATGACTTTGCTCTAAGCTGCACAGGTATTCGGCCCATAATCCTGTTCACATGCAACGGTTCAAAAGAGCGGATAAATAAAGGGTGCTATCGCCGTACCTCCCAGCAGCACGAGCAAACACAAGAGAAGCAGTATGATAAGTATCGGCAACAGCCACCATTTTTTGTTGTGTCTAAGGAAGAACCAGAACTCTACGGGCAGAGATGGGCGCTTTTGGGGAGCTACCTCGCTGAATTTGCCGGTTTTTTTTCGTCGCGGCTTTTTAGCCATCTATATTCTCCATTTCAGAACTGTCGGAAATAGCGTTCCGGCCCCTGTGGTGGATCATGGGTGAGCCAATAACTCTCGGCGCCGGAATCGAACTTGCGGCGGAGTGGGTCCCGGCCAATCAGACGAAAGACAAGTCCAAGCGGCGCAAGCAGCAGAAAGTAGAACGCCGCCAATAATATAAAGCTCACCACCAGGCCAACCGGCAGCGTTGCTACTATCAAGCCAAGGTAAATCACTCTGGTCAGCTTGAAGGATATCAAGCTGCTTACAAAAATAGTGAAGCCAACAGCAACGATAGCTAAGGCCCACTGGATCTCAAGTCCCTTAACAAGATATAGCACCAACGAAATAACGGCCAAGGCTATCAAAGCAATTTTCCCGAAACCGTGAAGTTGTTTATTATTCGGACGCCAGTTTACTTCGATCAGTGACATTTTGTACTATTCCCTTTCGGTGATTCAATAAGGCTTCTGCAAAATTGCAGAACTCATCTGATTCAATCCAGTTCAAATTGGGCCATGTATTCGTCCACCTCATGCTGCTTAGCCTGAGGCTGTTCTTCCTTATATAGCAACTGATTCTCCATGACCAAAACATCCATGTTCGTGGCCATAAAACATCGGTAAGCGTGTTCGGGCGAGCATACAATAGGTTCGCCGCGTATGTTAAAACTAGTGTTGATGATTACGGAACAGCCGGTCTTCTGTTTAAATTGGCTTATTAGACTATGAAACTTCGGATGACGTTCAGCGTCAACTGTCTGAATGCGTGCGGAGTAGTCTACATGCGTAATGGCCGGCACAACGCTGCGTTTGGTCTTCAATTTATCCAGTCCTTTTAGTGAATCAAGCCGTGCCTCCAGCGGTAAACGCTTGTCCCGTTGGAGGGCGGCAACCAGCAGCATGTAAGGGCTGTCCTGCTCGGCTTGCATCTCAAAATAATCGCTCACGTCCTCCCGCAGAACACACGGGGCAAAGGGCCGGAAAGACTCGCGAAACTTAATCTTGCGGTTCATTATTGATTGCATTTTTTCATTGCGGGCGTCGCCAATAATGCTCCGGCTGCCCAACGCGCGCGGCCCGAATTCCATTTGCCCCTGAAACCAGCCGATTATCTTTCCCTCGTCTATCAAATCCGCAACCTTGGAAATCAGTTCTTCTTCATCAGCATAAACGTCATACTTGGCGCCGGCAGTGTCAAGATACTCGCGGATTTGTTCGTCGCTATAAGCGGGCCCGAGCAGAGAGCCCTGCTGCTTATCATGGCCCTCGACTCTGCGCTCATTATCTAACAGTTGATACCATACAAACAACGCTGCCCCCAGCGCGCAGCCGGCATCTCCCGCTGCAGGTTGAATCCAGATGTTATCGAAAGGACCCTCGCGTAATATTCGACCGTTACCGACACAGTTTAGAGCCACGCCGCCGGCCAGCACAAGATTGTTCATCTCCGTCTGATGGTGCACGTGTCTTACGGCACGCAGCATAATCTCCTCAGTAACTGCCTGGATAGAGGCCGCGATGTCCATCTCTCGCTGGGTCAGAGGCGATTCAGGCCTACGCGCCGGAGCACCGAACAGCTTTTCGAACTTCGCACCGGTCATCACAGTCTTGTGACAGTAAGGCAGGTACGACATATTCAAGCCAAAAGAGCCGTCCTCCTTAAGGTCTATCAACTTCTCCAATATGAGGTCGCGGTATTTCGGTTCACCGTACGGCGCCAGGCCCATCATTTTGTATTCACCTGAATTCACGCGAAAGCCGGTGAAGTATGTAAACGCCGAGTAAAGCAGCCCGAGCGAATGAGGAAAGTGCATCACGTGGGTCAGTTCGATTTTGTTGTCCCTGCCCGTGCCGAAGCTGGCCGTCGCCCATTCGCCCACGCCATCCATCGTAAGAATAGCTGCCTCCTCAAAAGGTGAGGGGAAAAAGGCACTGGCTGCATGGGATTCATGATGCTCGGTGAAAACGTACGGGCCCTTGTACCTCTTCTGCAAAGCCTTATCCATCTCCCGCGGCAGATAGAGCTTATGGTGCAGCCATAACGGCATACCCATCAAGAACTGTTTGAAACCCCTAGGAGCATAAGCGATATAGGTTTCGAGCAGCCTCTCGAATTTCAACAGCGGCTTCTCATAAAAAACAACGTAATCAAGCTGTTCAGGCGTAAGCCCTCCGGCCTGAAGGCAATATTCAACAGCATTTGAAGGGAATTGGTTGTCGTGCTTTTTTCGAGTGAACCGTTCCTCCTGGGCGGCGGCAACGATCTCACCATCACGCACAAACGCCGCAGCACTATCATGATAGAAAGCCGATATTCCCAGGATATTCACACTGTTTCCTTCTCGTAAGAGTTAATCATAACTTAATATATCGGCCAATTCACAAAGGACGACCGAATATACTTACTCAAACTGAGCAATATCAACCACACACCGGAAGCCTATCGTTTCGCAGCGGTCCAGCCCCGGCCACATCAGAATGAACTTCGCCGCAAAGTCGCAGGGTTGTGGCCCACCGTCTGCATACCACGCTGACCCCTTAGCTTTATAGAAAGAGCCGCCCCGAACGATGCAGAACCGCGTGCGGCCATCGCTCCGTTCGCTTTCCGTCCATTCCCAAACATTGCCGCACATGTCATAGCAGCCAAATGCCGAGCGACCGTCAGCAAAGGCAGTCACGCTCGTGGTCCCTCCGGTTTTCCCATTGTTGCACAGACCCTCTTTATACTCGTCGCCCCACGGATACGTGCGTTTGTCCGGACCTTGGGCCGCATACTGCCATTCTTCCTCGCTGACCAGCCGCTTTCCAGCCCACTTTGCATAAGCCCTCGCGTCATCCAGATCAACATATACTATGGGGTGATCCTCGAGGTCCAGCGGCGGCGCGCCACGCTTCCAGTGCTTTAGGAAATTCTTAGTCCGTCCGGGCCTGTAACTCGTAGCCTTGAGAAACTCGGCAAACTGCGCGTTTGTGACAGGTGTCACGTCAATGGCGTAAGGCCTTAGCTGTACATCTCGCTTGAAGCTGATGATTCGATGAAGGCGGCGAGGTGGAAGTGCTGATTTGCTCAATTCGGGAGCTTGATAAAACCCGCATTCGCGATTTCTGAACTTTACATCCATATTGAATCTCGCGCCGCGTATCACAACCATCCCTTCGGGAATCTTGTCTCTTGCATATTTTCTGGTGGGCAAAACTGGCTTGATTGTCTCCTTACGTGCGGCAAACACGAAATTGGAATCAGCTTGGCCGTGAAGTTCAGCTTGTCCAGCGAGAAATTGCTCAAAATCAGCGCCCAAATCCTCTCTGCGCCCCGAAACAAATGCGCCTACCCGTCGAGGCCGAATCTCACCTGTGATCGATGTCGTTCCATCAATAATATTGCCGACCTCGTGTCCTGCGATAAGATCGAAGTAGCACACACCCTCTACATAAGGAACCTTGAGCAACATCCCTTCGACTAATTCGTCCGACCGGTTAATCAGCGTCCACAGACGGATGCCGTTACCTTTCCACAGACTCGCGTATACGTTTGCCTTTTCAGTCTTGACCAAGGGAGTCCATCTCTCGCCGGAAAAGAGCTGGACATAGCGACGTTGGATTGGCAGCATTGCCCGCAATATAGAACGATCATGGGCGTTCCAGCTTAGCCATGAACCGAAAACATTTTCCCACACCAGAATGCCGCTGCCGTTCATCCAGGCAGTATGCAATTCTCCCGCGTGGTCGAGATTCCACCGCTTGATTTGATGCATCATGTGACGTCGTTCAAACCATTTGTTCCATAGCACACCGGGCACGTGACTGTCCTTGAACCACTGGGCCCAAGACATATGGTGATCGTGGACCCTTTCGACGGGAAGGGTCAGCTCCGACTCCAGAACAACGCCTGGCCTGGCCGCATCGAGCTTCGCGCGAAACTGCTGGGTTCCTTCGTGAAGTGTATCAAGAAAAATCCCGTCTGCCTCAATAGTCTTTACAAGCTCGACCAACACATCAATATCAGGCCTGCCTTCGCGGCGTGTGCCGGTATCCCAGGGATTATAGTCAATAAAGACCTTGGCCCCGCGCCTGTGAATAGCTCTGCTCAACTCTCGCACGCCATCCAGCCCACCCGGCATATCGCGATAAAAATCGAACTGATTGCGGTCATCGAATCCAATTCTCGGATAAGCGTGCCAAAGAACAATGGCATCGTAGCCGCCGAACTCGTGGATACCACGGTCCAAGAAAGAGTCGATTGTATATTGACCCTTGATTGGATCATAGAACGCTTCGTCAAACATCATTGCGAAGCAGCATAAGTAACAAGACGGAACCCAGGCAAAATCCGACCTGCGATAGAGTCTATCATCATATTCAAGACTCTCTTGCACCTGCTGGCGCTTCCTCGCCAATTCTTCTCGCCACGCACTCCATAGCGCAGAGTCTAATGGGGCACGAACCAGTGGCGCCAGCTCGACAACAATCGGTGTGTTCGCATCTGCCGCAGAATCTGACAAGCACAGAACAGCTTCCCCAACATCGGGATTGATTTTTGATGCGTTACCAACACAGCTCATAGTCGCCACCACTACGCTGAAAGCAATGCGACTTTTTGTCTGACCCGTTGTCATTTGTATCACCAGTCTCTATGCGAGCATCAAGCTGCTATTCTCTTGCGTTATTCGGTACTGCCTTAGTAATTATAATGGATTTCTCGAAGAAGCAAATGCGACGCACCTCAGATTTGTAATTACGATGCTGTGGCTGGCGACTTGCCTGCCTACGGGAATATGGCCAAACCGGCCCAAAAAAGCCCGAAACGGCCGAAATCAACGGGTCTGCCCACATGGATTCGCCCAAAGCAAGAAACCGCCAACAATCGCTTGCATTACCGTGCTCGGTCGGGTTATAATCGGCGTAGACAAGAACTTTGGCGAGCTTCATGGAACAGAAGACACATCTTGCGCATCGTATGATTGAAGCGAACGCATAATGCAAGGTGCCGAATCATGCCCAGAAAAAAGGCATTTACGCTAATAGAGCTTTTGGTCGTGATTGCCGTCATCGCCCTACTGATGGCGATCCTGCTGCCCACACTACAGCGTGTCAAGAAGCAGGCCAAAGCTGTTATTTGCCAATCGAACCTGAAACAATGGGCTACTATCTTTGCGATCTATACAGACAGCAGCGATGGACTTCTCCCAGAGCAGCTAATCTATGGCCTGGGGATGTCTGACCCCTGGATGTATCCAATGCGGGACCACTCTGTCGGCACCGAGGGCATACGCTGCTGCCCAATGGCCACAAGACTTGCAAACCCAACCGGCCAAGATGGCCGCGACGAAAGAGGCGGAACCTTCTTAGCCTGGGGCGAGCATAGGTTCCGATCCAAACACGGGCCGAGACTAAATTACTACGGCAGCTATGGTATGAATAGCTGGCTCGCCACACCTGCCGAAGGGGGCTCCTTTGTATTGGGCTGTCCGTCACCAACTATGCGCCCCAACTTCTGGAAGACTACTAAGGTCAAAGATGCAGGTAATATACCCCTCTACCTGGATAGCTGGTGGTGGTGTGCCTGGGTAAAAGAAACCGACAGACCTCCGGAATATGAAGGTCAGAACACGCCCTTTCCTTGCGGCTGCAGAGATTCGATACGTCGCTTCTGCATCAATCGGCACGATGGCTTCGTAAACGCAGCCTTTCTCGATCATTCTATCAGAAAGGTCGGACTCAAAGAGTTGTGGACACTGAAGTGGCATCGCAACTTTGATACGCGAGGGCCCTGGACCAGAGCCGGCGGCGTGAGGCCCGACGACTGGCCACAATGGATGAAACGCTTCAAGGATTACTGAAAAATGACCGCTTGACAGAAACAGACCTCTGTCAAGAACTCCCCCGACCACGAGGATAGTGCTCAGCGCAATGGATTCATTCAAGCAGTCTCGGCTTTACTTACGTTTCTTTTTCTGTAACCGTTCACGGGGCAAATGTGCCGTTTTATGTCATTGCGAGGCCTTTCTTAAAGGCCGTGGCAATCTCAATCGTTACATTTTAGATTGCTTCGTCGTAAAACTCCTCGCAATGACCCCAAGAACGCAACTTGTACGCTGTAAACGGTTACCTTTTTCTTTGCTGGCCGGCTCGACTGAGCTCGCCGAAGTCTTACGTTCGGATCGTACTTTGGATTCTTCTGGGTCGGGACCGGGGCACCAACGCTTTTTCGCCAATCCGCCAACAACTGGTGCAATTCCTTCGCTTTATCCGGCATCTTCTCAGCAAGATTGTTCTTCTCGCCGATGTCGTTTTTAAGGTTGTACAGTTCGAGTTTGCCGTCTTCGAAGAATTCTATCAATTTGAAGTCCCATTGTCGCACCACTCCTGCCGGCGTTGTCCGCCAGGGCCGCTGCTTCTCGTTGTAGGGCTCAAGATAAGCTGGGAAGTGCCAGAAGATAGCATTTCGCTTGAACTTGCCTTTGCCTTTCAATAGCGGAACAATGCTCATGCCGTCAAGAACATGTCCCGCAGGCCTCGGCACTCCCGCCATCTCCAGAATTGTCGGATAGAAATCGATGCCGATTACCGGCACGTCACAAGCACTGCGTGCCCTTGCCACACCCGGCCAGCGGACAATCATCGGCACGCGGATACCGCCCTCATAGAGCATCCCTTTCGAGCCTCGCAGGGGCGCCATCGAAGTCATATTAGCGTGGCCTCCATTATCGGAGAAGAAAAACACTGCCGTGTTCTCTATCAGCCCCAGCTCATCGAGTTTATCCATAACTCTACCGACGCTCTGGTCAACGCTCTCAATCATAGCGGCATACGCCGGGTTATTGTGTCCACCGCTTGGCTTTTTCTTTTTGTATTTCTCGATCAGCTCCTTCTTCGCCTGGATCGGCGTGTGTACCGCATGGTGGGCCAGATATAGGAAGAACGGTTTGTCTTTGTTGGCCTTGATGAACTTGGTCGCCTCATTAGTCAGCCGATCCGTCAGATATTCGCCCTCAGCGGTGTAATGGCTTCTGCGGCTCCTTTGAAAAACAACGTCAAAGCCCTGGTCCTCAGGCCGGAAGGGCTCTTCCGTGCCCAATTGCCACTTGCCGATGCACGCGGATGTATACCCGCCTGGCTTTAGCGATTCAGCGATGGTGACGACTTTCGAGTCGAGCGTTGTCTTATTCGGCGTCGGGATCAGCTTTCGCATATTTGACTTCCCACGTTCAGATGTCCCCACCGTATAAACACCGTGTCGCGGCGTGTATTGACCGGATATAAGACACGCCCGAGTCGGGGCACAGTTCGGAGCGTTGCTGTAAGCGCTGGTAAAGACAACGCCTTGCCTGGCAAGCTTGTCGATATTCGGCGTCTCGTAGTATCGCATCGGTTCTCCCAAACCGGGCGCTTTACCCATAAGCCCTATGTCCCTCCACCCTAAGTCGTCGATGATAATAAAGACGAAATTAAGTTTTTTCTCCGGCACAGCTTC
>DAOWID010000405.1 GCA_030641115.1 Planctomycetota bacterium
GCTGTTTTGGCAAAAGACTGTTTTTGCAAAGGCTTCGTATCATAAGGGTTTCGAAAAACTATCGCCGAAATTCAGGGATCTGCTGCTGGACTACCTGAGTCAGGCAGCGTGATTATTCCAAATGGCAAAAGTCGAGCTTAGATTCTGTACAGACCAACTTAAAAGATATACGGACGACCCAAAAAGGTGACAGAAGACGAGCGGCCCAGGGCAAAGGCGGCCGGGCTAAAGAATATCTCATCGAGAGCCTGCAAAAAGAATCTCAAGTGGCACGGATCGTCACTCAACAGCGCTCGCTCGTCGCCTCTAATGCCGAGCAGAACATACAGCCGCCCATGAGACAAGCCGGTCCGCAAGCCAGCACACAAGCAGTTGATTCCGAACGCACTATGCGGCTAAATGAGCCAACGCAAGTGACAGAAAGGGAGCTGGCTGGCGACAGCTATCAAACTCAAGAGGCGAGAGACGCGATTCAGGCAGAATCTGTGCAGACGCAAGAAGCAGCACTACTGCACAATAGGCTACAGTCGTTAGCAGAGCGAGGCCAAACAGACACAGTACAGATACAGATCGAATCGTTTGTGCCGCTCGTGGTCCCCAGCGAGAATGCTGAGCAATCAATCTTTGGTGGACAGGTGTTTTTGCTGAGACGCGTACAAATCGAAGACAAGCACTTTCTCCAGGGCTTTCAGCTCTACGAAGAAAAGTTGATCCAGGAGGTTGAGGAATCCGCAGAGCGGCTCATGGGTCCAGGAATGACCTTTGAACTGGCTCAAGGACGACCTGTCCATGAAACATCCGATAACGCAAATAGAGCGGTGGCGCATACGGCGATATTAGATTTTGCTGGATTGGGTAGTCTGGTATTGAATCTTATAGAAACTGATCCCGACAGAATCAGCAAAAAAATGAATGAGCTGCGAACCTGGTACTTTGGCATTATTGCGATTGTGTTTTTGGCGGTGACACTGGGCCTGGTAAGTCTGTGGCACAATGCGCGGGCGCAGCTAAGGCTGGCAGAGAAAAAGGGTGATTTTATATCAGCCGTCTCACACGAACTTAGGACTCCGCTTACCTCAATACGGATGTACTCGGAAATGCTGGAAAAGAACTGGGTCAAATCAAAGGACAAGCTGGCCGAATACTATAGGAACATGCGGCAGGAAAGCGAGAGGCTCAGTCGATTAGTAGAAAATATATTAGATTTTTCCAGGATCCAAAAAGGCCGAAAAAAATACACGTTCAGTGCGGGTGACGTTAACAAGTGCACTGCGGAGGTAGTCGAAATGATGGCGCCCTACGCAACAGAAAACGGCTTTTGCATAGAAACGGACTTCGGGCCTCTTGGACAAACTGCTTTCGATAAAGATGCGGTCACACAGATAGTCGTGAACCTGGTAGATAATGCGATCAAATATGCGCGCGGTGCCGAGGACAAGACCATCACGGTACGGACCAAAAGAGAGCGAGAACTTATCGTGATTGAAGTCGAAGACCATGGCCCCGGCATTCCGCATCGGCAGCGCAAAAAGATATTTGAGCAGTTCTACCGCTCAGGGTCGGAATCCACGCGTGAGACCACCGGAACAGGCTTAGGCCTTGCACTCGTTAAGAAATTCGCCGAGGCGCACAATGGTTTTGTAGAAATCGTCAGTGCCAAGCCAACCGGAGCAATCTTCAGGGTAGCCTTGGCCACTCATACGTAGTCAGGGGCAGAAGGGCAAAAATTAAACATGAAAAATCAAAATTGTGGTCCGCCGCGGCGGATCCTTAATTTTGCATTTCGATATTTACATTTTGATATTCGCTACCCGAGGTCTCTTTGCTGGTGCGAAGCACATGAATGAGACAAAGATCAAACCGGCGCCGGCTAAAGACAGCCCTATTCGCCGGCGCGGCTCGCTACACCGTGTAAGCCACCGCGGTACCATCGAATCGGCGAGTTGCGGGCTCGGCTCTTCAGTTAAAGCTTTTCTGGCAGCGGCTAACTGCTCAGGCGTTGCTACCGGGTAAATAGCATTTCCGTCTTCAGGCTCAACGCCGATCGCAGCCGGAGCAATGCGCTTAACAAGATTGGGGTCTTTTTCCAACTGGTCCAGCAGTGCATCGTAGTCAGCGTTCAACGATTCCAGTCGATTCAAAGATTCACGTGCCGTCTCTAAGAGCTGCTTGTTTCGATAATACCGGACAAGATCATCACAAAGTATAGAGCCGCTCAGCGATGCGGCGCCGATGCCAAAAAAGACAACAAACAAAAACATACGGATGATATTTTGCCCACGCATAATTGGTAACTCGATTCTCGATACTTGATCCTCGATGAAAGCATCAGAAAGACGAAATCAAAGTGAGCTAAAGTGGAAAAATGATCGGTAACTTTAGGCACTTTACACTTCTTAATGTCTTATAAAGCTGGCGTATCGTGCTGCTGAGCCAAGCTCCTCATCTATTCTAAGCAGTTGATTGTATTTGCAGATTCTGTCTGTTCTGCATAGCGAGCCGGTCTTTATCTGGCCTACGCCCGTAGCAACGGCCAGGTCGGCGATCGTAGCATCTTCGGTTTCGCCGCTTCTATGGCTTATGACTGCTGTCCAGCCGGCTCTTCGCGCCATATTGATCGCGTCGAATGTCTCGGTCAGCGTACCTATCTGATTGAGTTTTATCAATATGGAATTAGCACAGTCGAGTTTTATGCCCTTGGCAAGACGTTCGGTATTCGTTACGAACAAATCGTCACCAACCAGTTGGATTCTATCGCCGATTTCTCTATTCAACTTAGTCCAGCCTGTCCAATCGTCTTCTGCCAGCCCATCTTCGATTGAAATGATAGGATATTTATCCACCCATTTGGCCCAGTGCGCAATCAGAGTGTCGGACGATATTTTCTTCTTTGGAGCGGATTTGAAGAACTCGTATTTCTTTGTCTTGCTGTCAAACATTTCACTTGCCGCAGGGTCCAGTGCGATTGAGATATCCTTACCGGGTTTGTACCCGGCCTTCTTGATTGCATCAATAATCACTTCCAAAGCCTCTTCATTTGTCTTGAGCATAGGGGCAAAGCCGCCTTCGTCACCGACGGAGGTAGCATAGCCTTTTTTGGCAAGGACTTTCTTCAATGTATAGAAGACTTCCGCCCCCATTTGTAGAGCCTGCGGGAAGCTCTGGGCTCCTGTGGGCATAATCATAAATTCCTGAAAGTCGACGTTGTTGTCCGAGTGTTTTCCGCCGTTTAGAATATTCATCATCGGCACCGGTAGAATGTTGGCGTTGCAACCACCCAAATAACGGTACAACGGCAAGCCTGCTGAATCCGCCGCTGCCTTTGCAGCGGCTAATGACACCCCCAATATGGCGTTTGCGCCGAGCTTGGCTTTGTTGGCCGTGCCATCCAGCTCAATCATCAACTGGTCGAGCTCTTCCTGTAGCTCCGCACCCATACCAATAACCTCGGGGGCGATGACCTCGTTCACATTCTTGACGGCGGTAGCGACTCCTTTGCCCATATAGCGCTTTGCTCTCGTGTCGCGAAGCTCTACCGCCTCGTAGGCGCCGGTGCTGGCACCGGATGGCACTGCTGCTCTTCCGAAGGAGCCATCTTCGAGTAAAACATCGACCTCGACAGTGGGGTTGCCGCGCGAATCAAGTATTTCTCTTGCCGTAACGTCAACGATCATTGTGAACATTACAAATCCCTTTCACTAAGTATGAAAATCGCCTCTTACGTACACCAATCTCCTCAGAGATTACCGGCTTTCGCCGTGCCGGTCAAGGCTTGATTGTAGAAGTTGCCGGTTCGCTGGGAACCGGTGCAAAATTCAAGCGTGCGAAATCACCAAACATAGCCTGCGCTGCCCTATCGTAGGCTCTGGCCCCATCAACTTCTGAATCAAAGTAACCCAGGAATATTCTCCGTCCGTCCGACCGCGTAATCCGTCCGGACCATTTTGCTTTGTCTTTCACCCAGGTTACGCCCTTGTAGCGTGAATGGGTCGTCTTTATGTGCTTTACCTGTGCCTGCATATTCTCGGCGTGAGTGCAAATAACAAGGTTTGAACGCCTGTTATCTAAACCATCCCCATTTATATGATGGACTTCTTTGCCTTGCGGCGGATCCAGCAGGAAATGGTGCATGTATACCGTCGCCAGCCTACCGTTGACTCTATAACTCGTTACCGCGTAGTCCGTGTGCGATCGTCGCGTAATACGCCACACTCTGGAGACGAGCACACGTAAGTCATGAACGTCAACAAGGGCAAAATGTTGATTACCCAATCCGAACTCAACGTATGCAACGTCCATAGCTTGCACTCCTTAAATCTTGCAGTTGCGTTAGCATAAATCCACCATAAACTTGAATGACAGGGCCGCTAAACGTTCCAGTTGCCCGACGACGCCGCGCTGCCAACCGTAACCCTTAACCAAGTGCGAAACTTCAGCTAAATGGACGAGAATGAGGACGTATCCCTGATGTCGCGTGTCTAGTCGAGGTCGTTTCTCACTCATATCAGAGTACCGCCGTAGAATCGTCAAAAGCATGTTCAATTCTTTGTGCGTAAATTGCTGTAGACGCCTCTTAATTTCTTGCTCCATTCTCAAACCTCTCATGCATGCACTCAACACAGATCAACCATAAAACGAAACGCCATGGCAGGCACCGCTTGCATTTCAGCAAGCAGCGTTCCTTCCCCTGAGTGGGCCTTGATACAATCCCAGGCCTCGTCGAGCTCCTCTAAGATGACACCGTACGCTTGCTCCGGCGTGCCGAATGGGCCGTGCTTGCGCTTCGCACCCTCGTAAGTCTTCAGGAAACGTAAAAGCATGGTTCGTTCTTTCTGGCTAAAATCGCCTACGCGGGCGAAAATCTGGTCCTCAATCTCGGTTCGATTAAACACATGGACTCCTATCTATTCTTTGGCTTGCCTAAAAAAAACCAAGGGATGCGTGACTCGATCGCGTCCTGCTTGACCGCCCTTCCACATCCCTCGGCCACCCTCGGCGTGCGAAAGCGTTGCTCTGGTCAGAAATTCCGCTATTAACGAATCGAAACTGCGTGTCATTTCTGAGCGTCCTCAGTCTCTTCTTCTGCCAAAAGTGCAAGCACGCGCGACGCCTGTGTAGGCGTCATTTCTAGTCCCGAAGCATGAACGATCGACTCCACTTCTTTCTTCTGCATCGTCTCTTGAGTGCCTTTTCGGAGCAGCTCAATCACGTCTAAACAAGCCTTCCGACCCGTTTCTTCCTTATCACACTCCGTTAGCCCGATTAACTTGGCGGCAGCTACCTGGCCGTACTGTGCGATTAGTAATTCCGTCCGTATCGCTGAGCCCGTGATCCGTTGACGCACCTGATTAGCAAAATCCGCGTTATTGAGCAGCATGCCGAACTGCTGAGGACTCACGCGGCAGATCTTCAAAGCATTCGTCTCGTCCTTGCCCCCCACTATTGTGTCAACAGCCGCCAGACCACGCTTTTGCAAACTGCCTTTCGATTTGGGTGATTTCGCCATAACAGTAATCTCCAATGCTTAAAACTTTTTTCGCAATTTATGCATTTTCCCTCTAGCGTGAGTTTACAAGTTATCGAAGTCAGAAATCGTAACATATTGATATATAAGAAGTTACGAAAATGCCACGTATGACCTAAAAACCAAAAGCCTAAAATCATAAGTTCTTTATTGACAAGTAGTTACGATTTCGAGCATCCTGTATCTTGTAAACTCACGCTAGACATAATAGAGGAACCACCGATAATAGCTTTATGAGAAACAAAACCGCTTTTCCGCCGAATACGCCCAGACGCAGTAATCTGTTAGACCCAAGACCAGTCGTCGAGGCTGATCCAGCCGACGACGCCTGCAAATCACGTATTACGCTCCAAGAAATCGTCATCTTTTCCCTCGAACAAGAGATTCAAAGCTTGATTGACGACCGTCTTCTTCAGATTGCAAGTTTCCCAGGCGGCTATCAGCTTTCGGCGAGGCTCCTGTTAGCTCACCGACGCCTAAAAGTGGGTGTAGATTAAATGCCTGACACCAGCCGTCTGTTCTGACCTTCACGTTAAGCTCTGTGCAGAAAAGGTCTTTCCAGTCAAATACTTCGTGTGCTCCATGATTCGCGATCGGTCGATTCGTGTGACGGCAGTTCCCGCACGTCTCATAAGCCATCCGTGAACCTTTCGCTATGGCTCTATCCATAATCGTTATCCTCTCATGTCTTCACGTAATCCAGGTGTGGGTTCTTTGACTGCGGATGCCGACTTCCGTATGCAGTGTCATGGGTTAGTTCCTGAGATATTGATTCATCGAGCCGCTCGCACATCGATTTTGACTTCTCTCGCCGCTCCTTACGAGTCGATCCATCATCACGCTCAAATGAAATAAAAACACTCTCGTCCCGGTGCTCCACGCTAACACGATGAACCAGTCCGCAGTCACAGCACACTATGTGGCTAAGCCTCGATAGCTCGAACGTTTGTTTAGACATCAATACGGCCCTCTGAGCGGACACTGCGCGACCTTCGGCCCAACCCAAGCCAGAATCTAACCACTGTGCCAGCTAACTCTTGCGGCTCAATTTCAAAATAACTCACGATCGCCAGACGGGCCCTTGCGTCAAGCTTGTTTAGCTTCTTGCGTATTTCAAATTGACTATCACCTCTGCATCGGTTTAGGACCACTGCGACTTCCATGGCACCTAAAGTTTCCTTCACCTCTCGCGTGCTACTCTTGGCAACCTGCCGTGCCTCTCGCTTATTAAGCATCAGATACTCCTTTCCATGCGCTCAACGAAAAACGTTATTCAATTATTCTTTTGTGTAAGGTCCGCGTTCAGGGCGCTTAAGAGGTTGCGGGCCCAACGTCCTTGGACCGATCCGACATGGCTTTACCTCTTCCGAATTCGTGATCCCTTTAGAAGGGTCGTAGCTCAGCTCTTTTTTTACGATCGACATGAAAACCGCCGCGGGGTTTCGCGAGGCAGGCCCAGAGGATTCCAATGCAAAACCGATAAGAATCCGATATATATAGTCCGGTTCCTCGCCTTCTTGAGCCGCACGAGCCGCGTAATACTTGACCAGATTCGAGAAGGTGCTTCTATCCGAAATACCCCGCGGGGGAATGACTATAAATAATGCCTGTAATAAATTAGCCGCTTTCGCCTCCGGTGAAATGTCCCCCACCACTGAAATGTCCAACTCTCTCATCTTTCTCGCTAAATCAATCTCTTCCATCATCAATCCTTTATCAGTTGTTCCTGTTTCAACGAGCTCGAAAAATAAGTTCAAACACCCTCGAATACGAATTCGTATTCGAGACGCCGAAGTCGTAATCGATCTCGATTTCGAATTCGACTCTCTATAATTAGACGGGGGTGCTCAAATGATGCGAAAAAACGGGAAGTTAGGCGCAACTAACTTTTAGCTAAGTACTTATAACACCAGGAATAAAAAAAAATTTTAAAAAATCTCATTTTTGTTCTGCGCTATCTGCACTTTTGATTGATATCGTGTTAAAATAGGCAATTAGCTGAGCAGATCAGAAAATTCCTGGTTGAATAGGAAAGTCGAGATGCAACCGACAAGCCGGGGCCCAAACAAGAAGTCTCTTTTACCGCCGAGTCCGGAGAGAACGCAGAGATTTTCTTATTTAGAATTAACGCCTTAATTTTTCATCTCGGCGCTCTCGGCGTTCTCTGCGGTTAATCCTTATAGGTGCGTCCGGCCTTTTTGTCCTGGTATCGGGCTTTTTGCGCGATTTTCAGAAATTTCCGGAAAACTTTGTAACTTTTGGTGTTCTCTGGCGTCTATATAGGTAGGAACGGCCCCCACGGCTTCTTGCGAAGCCAAGAGTGGGGGCGGTTCCAAAGAGACTTTTGGAGAAAAGTATCCCCCCTGTTTTCTTACGAAAGCAAGAAGGGGGGCGGGGTTTCGGAATCATATCTTATCACCTCCCTCCGAAAGGCCGATACCTACCGGTCGGCCTTTTGTATTGACTTTCCAGCCTATAAGCGTAAAATGCAAAAGTGAAAACCCCCCTGCTTTCTTGCGAAAGCAAGAAGGGGGGTCGAATTTCATATTTTACCGCAGAGTTCGCAGAGGCCGCTGAGTTTGTAATTCCGACTTTTTTCTCTGCGCTCTCAGCGTTCTCCGCGGTTACTCTATGATTTGTTTTTTGTACTTCTTAATTTTTAGTTTTTAGCTTTAAGTTTTTAGCTCTTGTATGAGAATTCCATTTACGAAATATGGTTGGCCCCAGGTTGTTATTTTGCCGGCGCTAGTGTTTGCAGTAATGGTTGCCTTTCTGGCCGGTGCAATCAGTTTTGTCCCACTATGGGCGATTATTTCTGTAGAAATAGTTCTGGCCATCGTTTTGACATGGGTTCTGTCGTTTTTTCGGGACCCCTACCGGCCAGTCCACCCAGAGGCGGACCAAGAGCTTCTGTTAGCACCTGCCGATGGCCGGATAACCGACATTGAGATCGTAGACGAAAACGATTGTATCGGCGGCCAGGGCGACGCCCTGGAGTGGATCAATCCGCCATACGTCGGGCGGATCAATCCGGCCTCCGGCCCGGCTTTGCGAATCGGGATATTCTTGAGCATTTTTGACGCCCACATTAATCGCGCCCCCTGTAACGTTAAAGTCGAGAAGATCACCTATAGACAAGGTGCGTACAAGAACGCCATGAAGTCAGAGTCCGGACAGGTCAATGAGTCCAATAACCTGGGTTTAGCCAGGACCGACAGCCCCCAAGACAGACTCGTCGTTCGGCAAATCAGTGGGGCGATTGCCCGGCGAATCGTCTGCGAGGCCAGCCAGGGGCAAGAACTGGCCAGCGGCGAAAAATTCGGGATGATAAAGTTCGGTTCCCGAACGGAACTGTATGTTCCTGCCCGCGACGATGTGAAGTGCTTGGTCCAGATAGGCGACAAGGTCAAGGCAGGCCTGACGCCGCTGGTAAAATACGACAAGTTAACCGCAGAGAACACAGAGAACGCAGAGAAAAAATTAGCCACGAATTAACACGAACGCACACAAATAAAAGGACAAATAATGAATTCGTGCGAATTCGTGAAAATTCGTGGCAAAAATCTGCGAGCTCTGCGAACTCGGCGGTAAAGGAATAGAAGATGCCCAGATTGAAGCGCAAGGCTACGAAAGAGCGTTTATTGCGGCGGGTGCGAAGGCAAAGAGTCAAGCACATCACGGTCCTGCCGTCGCTGGTGACCATTCTCAACGGCGTGTGCGGCTTTACCGCCATTGTTTTCACGAGCAAAGGTCCGGAGGCCGGCATTGGGCAGCTTTCTCATTTCGCGATGGCCTGTTATATGATCCTTGCGGCAATGATTGCCGACATGCTCGACGGCCGACTCGCACGAATAAGTCAGAACACTTCCAGCTTCGGCGGCCAGCTTGACAGCCTTTGTGATACAATAAGCTTCGGAGTAGCGCCGGCATTCTTGATGCTAAAGGTCTTGGAACACAAATTGGCCGGCTTTGCCGAACTCAATCCTGCTTCCGGAAGTTTTCTGCAGCGTTTCATCTGGGTGGCAGCAGCAGCATACGTAAGCTGTGCAGCGATTCGATTGGCCAGGTTCAATGTGGAAAACGAGGAGGATGAATCCGCACACATGAGTTTTGTCGGCCTGCCAAGCCCCGCTGCCGCCGGCGTGTTGGTCAGCTTAGTAATGTTCCAGCAGCAAACACTACCGGTACTATTCGCCAAGAACCCACAGGCCTATCTCGTTTGTGAAAATGCTATTGTCTATACGCTACCCTTCTTAGCACTAGGCACAGCTATCCTAATGGTTAGCAGAATTCGGTACCCACACATCCTCAACCAGTACCTAAAGGGCAAAAAACCTTTCGCACATCTTATTTGGGCGTTGTTGTTCCTGGCCCTGATTGTCTGGAGCAGACTGGCGGCACCACTGGTACTGATCTTCTGCGGTTTTGCTGCAAGCAGCTTCGTGAAATGGTTTTATTACAAAGTAATCCGCAAGAAAAGATTCATCCCGGTAGGTCAGTCCGCCGCGGCGGACCTGATCGAACCAAGCGAAGCTCAAGTCCCCAAGTAAAGAGAGCGCCGTGATGGGGCAGAACGTCAGAAGCTAGTAGTGTGTCAAATTCGAATTTGTGGGTAAGAACCCCACGTGAAACGTGGGGCTAAATATTTAGCCTGCGGTTTTACCGCAGGTTCTGAACCGTACAATCAATATTGACAGACCACCAGGTTGCCACCAAGGCGGAGTCCCGGCTTATTGCAGGCATTCGACAGACACTTTCTTTGCATCTGTCACGCTCTGCATATCCTGCTGTCTGGCACTGGATTGGTTTATTTGATGATACCGCTCGACAACCCCCACAAGGCGGGACAAAACCTCCCTACCTTCGGGGCTTGCTTCCAGACCAACAATCTGTAGTCCAAGATAAATACTCTTGTTGTCTGCCGTTGGCAAAATGCTTCTTATCTGGGCGTTGCACATCAACGGCGTGTCATAAGGCATAGGTGTAAATCGCAGTCCGATAAATTGTCCTTTCTTGAAGTCTTGTCTTGCCGCACCCAAGAAACTCTGGTCCACATCGCTTTTGTGCGGGACTACAATCTGCGCGCCGCCGGCAGAAATATCGACAAGCTTGCCCTGGTAATACGTGGAATCCGCCGCAGGCGGACGCGAGGCGGAGGCCTGGGCGTGGTTTTCTGCGTCACGTCGCCGGTTACGATGCCACAGCACTACATTCACCTTGAGCGACTTAGGCACGTTAACCCGAAAATAATTTCTCCTCTGGATCATCTCAATCCGGCTTGGGACGGAAAGTACTATCGTCCCCCCGCTCTTGCTTTCGCAAGAAAGCGCGGGGGGCTCCGGCGACGGCTCAAGACCTACCACGGTTGTGTCAAAGACGAACTTGCCGTACGAGTACTTAAACGATATGCCGACAGGCTGATTAATCTGGATATTTATCGGATGTGGTTTCGCGGTTTGTCCGCCGCGGCGGACTGCGGTCCGAGTGATAACCCTCAACCTATGGTCTTCAAGACTGGTTAAGAGTACCTTCGCAACGTGCCATTTGTCCTTGGACAAATAGGACATAATAGCAGGTACTTCCTTCTGAATCGCAGCCTGCAGGATTCCGTCACACTCGGCTCCATGAAGCATTACCACTTGATTCATAGCTACCCTCCTTTTCCTTTATGAGTTCTGCAAAATTGCAGGTTAGGCATATATTATTTAAGTCCGCCGTCGGCGGATTGATTTTCTTAAGTAATCGCTTAACTATTTGTTAAAGAACGACTTACTGTTTAACAAGAAAAAAACAAATAACGATTTTTTCTTTCAAAGTATGCCTAACCTGCAATTTTGCAGAAGCCTTTTGCGCTTCCCGGAACAGGAATCCGCCGAGGCGGACAAAACACGGCCTTCTAAATAAATATATATCTAATAATTCGGCCATAAGCAAAATGGATATCCGCGGCGGCGGATTAGAAATTCGACAAATCGGGCCAGGACATCAAAAAGCGTAGATTTTTGACGGGACAAATTTGCTGTGATTGGCATTTACGGGTGAAACTATGGAGTTGGACCATCAATTCAACAATTTTACGCTTTACGTTCCGCGTTTTTAGCCTATTATTCCACACATGAGTAGACAAATTAAGGCAACAGTAGGCACACTTGTCCTTGTGTGGTTTGGAAACAGCGTATTTGGTGCTGGATATGCACCAGGCCGCGCAGCAGGAATTGCGGACGATGGCTGCAATGCCCAGAGGTGGGGCAGCACAAAACTATGGTACCTCCAACCTGCACAAGAATGGACCGAAGCATTACCGGTTGGAAATGGACGCCTCGGAGCGATGGTCTTTGGCGGCCTGAGCCGGGACCGGATCCAGTTCAACGAAGACACCCTCTGGACGGGCCAGCCACGAGAGCATCAGAACCCCGAAGCTCTCGAACAGCTCCCGATCGTTCGCAGACTGCTATTCGAAGGCAAACAGCGCGAAGCTGAGGCAATAGCAATGAAGCACATGATGAGCGTGCCGTTACGTTTGGAACACTACCAGCCATTCGGCGACCTGTACCTGCACTTCCCTGGACACAACGAAGGCACGAATTACCGCCGAGAACTGGACATAGACACAGCTATCGCAAGAGTCCACTACCGCGTTGGCGAGGCAACTTTCACCCGCGAGGTTTTCTCCAGTTTTCCAGACCAAGTCATTGTTGTCCGGTTGACCTGCGATAAGCCAAGTGGATTAACATTCACTGCCACGATAGACAGTCCGCATCC
>DAOWID010000019.1 GCA_030641115.1 Planctomycetota bacterium
ATGGTAGCTATCGGAATACTCAACGACCGCAATCCCTTTCTTATGCCGATCCCTTTGACGCTGGTGAATTTGGTGAAAAAATCTCTCTCTTCCGAACTCAAAAAACCGACCATCCTCGGCACAAACGAGCCGGCGCCCGGCGCACCCTCATAATATTCCATAGTGCAAAGGGCAATCTCCGAGCCGACCTTGTCCGATAGCGCAGTTACACAATAACTCGGCAGCATTACTTCGTACGCAATGGGTCCGACCTGCACCAGAGCGCTGTCGGTATCGAGCTTGACGAGTTTTCCTTCGATCCTTGCTATCATAAGGCGATTGACTATTTGTTATTTTCTATTGACTATTTTTGAGTTTCCCTGCAATCAATGCTTCTTAAGCCTTAATAGTGTTCAGCGAATTCGCACAGCACAGAGCCGCCGCTATAGCATCTGCGACATCGCTCGGATCGGGAAGCTCGCGCAACGACAAAATCGTTTGAATAGTCCTTTGCACCTGCTCCTTTGAGGCCCTGCCGTTGCCGGTAATCGACTTTTTTATGCGCGTCGCGCTAAAGCTTTTGATCTCGACGGCAGCCTGCGTGCATCTTTGCAGAATGACACCCCTTGCATGTCCCATTAGTATTGCCGTTTTCGGATGTGTGTAGTGAGAATATAGTCCTTCCACTGCCACAATGTCCGGCTCGAATTTCTCCAGAAGCAGATCCATATCCTCGGCAATCTGGTTCAACTTTGCTTCTATTGTCGAGCCACTGGCCGTGCGAATGACGCCTGCTTCGACCAACGTCTCTGCGTCTCGGTTCGCATCCATACAAGCGTATCCACAGATCTGCAGACCCGGATCAATGCCGAGTATTTTCATTTCCATCTCCACTGGGTTCCGTCTGGTTTGTCTTCCAAGACGATGCCGATCTTCTCCAACCGTTTGCGAAGCTCATCCGCCTTAGCATAATCCTTTTGTTGGCGGGCTTCGCTGCGCTGCTGAATCAGAATTTGGACAATCTCATCGAGCCGGGTGTCGTCAACCACGCCGACTTGCGGGTATTCATCCTTCACGATGCCGAGAACGTCACCGCCCAACTGACCGAACAAATCGTCAACGGCGTTCAGCATCCCCGCGGTTGTATCGCCGTCTTCAAGCAGCTTGTTTGCCAGGCGGACCAGCTCGAAAAGAACCGACAGTGCTACCGAGGTGTTCAAATCATCATCCATAGCGGCTTCAAATTTTTCCCGCGACTGCTTCAGTTGTTCGGCGACTTCAGTATCGATTTCGCCTTCCGAGGCTGCGCTTCGCCTTTTTCGTACTGCTCTTACGGTCTCGGTTACTTTTTTGTAGCCGCTCTGAGCTGCGAAGAGTGCTGCATCTGAGAAATCCAGCGGACTTCGGTAATGACTGTTCAAAATCAATTGCCTTATCGCCAGCGGGTCATAGTATCTGGTGAGTCTTTCGTGCGCCCCGGAAAAGGCCTGTTTGAGTGTAATGAAATTGTCTAAGCTCTTGCCCATCTTCTGCCCATCAACGGTGATCATATTATTGTGCAGCCAGTATCGCACAAACTGCACGCCATTGGCCGCCTCCGATTGGGCAATTTCGCACTCGTGATGCGGGAATTGGTTTTCCAGCCCGCCGCCGTGGATGTCGATGGTTTCGCCGAGATATTTCATACTCATCACCGAGCATTCCAGATGCCAGCCCGGAAAACCCATCCCCCAGGGACTCGGCCACTGCATAATATGGTTCGGCTCAGCTTTCTTCCAGAGCGCAAAATCAGCCGGGTTCTTTTTGTCCGGCGAGACCTCTACACGGGCACCGGCCAACATCTCCTCGGTATTTCTGCCGGAGAGCTTGCCATAGTCCTTGAATTTGGAAACATCAAAATACACCGAGCCGTTGACCTCGTAGGCGTAGCCTTTTTCCAGAAGTTTCTTAACAAGGTCTATCTGCTCGGTTATGTGACCGCTGGCTCGCGGGCTTATGTCCGGGCGGACACAGTTAAGCTTATCCATATCCTCAAAGTAGCTGCGAGCATAGTACTCCGCCAGCACCATCGGATGCTTCTTTTCTCTTTTTGCCGCTTCCGCAACCTTGTCCTCACCTTCATCGGCGTCGTCAGTCAAATGGCCGACATCGGTTATGTTCTGCACGTAAGTGACACTATAGCCCAAGTAGCGAAGATAGCGAACCAGGATATCAAAGCTCACATAGCTTTTAGCGTGTCCCAGATGTGCGTGCCCGTACACGGTCGGCCCGCAAACGTATATGCCCACCTTGCCCTTTTGCAACGGCTTGAATTCCTCTTTTCTTCTCGTCAAGCTGTTATGAACATTCAATCCCATCTGTCAACACCTTCAAAACTGCTAATTAGTTCTTGTTGCGGAAACAGGATTTGTCATTCCTGCGAAAGCCGGAATCCACCCTTTTTCGCCGTAGACCCCTGCTTTGGCTTCCCGCAAGGCGGGGTCCCTCGCAGGGGTGACATTCCCAGTTTCGGCTTTCCGCAACAGATACTAATTACTCACATCAGGAATCAGTTAGAGCGTTCTTTTTGGTTTCTTTCTCAACAGTGTTATGGCGGTAGCAGCCATCGCCTCGCCGGTTCCTATATCGCCGAGGCCTTCGTTGGTTTTTGCTTTGACGTTCACCGCTGTAAAGTCAATGCCCAATAGGCCGGCTATGCACCTTTTTATTTGTCCTTTGACCGGTTCCAGCTTCGGCTTGTCTGCGTGTATTATCAAGTCAATATTGACTACTTCCCATTGCTTCTTTTCAAGCTGCTCCTTTACAATATACAGGAGCTCTTTGCTGTCTATATTCTTCCATCGAGGATCGGTGTCGGGAAACAATGTCCCTATATCGCCCATCCCGCTCGCTCCGAGCAGAGCGTCAATGACAGCATGTAAGCCCACATCACCATCGCTGTGGCCGGCCAATCCAGCGGGGTACGGCACATAGACTCCGCCGAGCATTAACTTGCGGCCCTCAACTATCCTGTGGACGTCAGTGCCTATCCCACTTCGATATTCAGCCTTGGGTTCCTCAATCACAACAGCCCCTTTGTGCTGGGGACATCCGTCCCGACAATTCTGACAGCTTTTGCAAGTGCCTGGCCAAGTCCCTTGAAAATCGCCTCAGCTATATGGTGGCTGTTCGTACCATAAGGCACGTTTATGTGCAGATTAAATTTGCCCGTATTTGAGAAACTGCGTAGCATTTCCTCCAGACATTCGACGTCAAAATCGCCAATTTTATCTGTTCGATACTCGGCGTTGTACACGCAGTTCGGCCTGCCGGATAAATCAACCGACACATTCGCCAGAGCATCCTCCATCGGCACAGAACTATGCCCGTATCTGGCAATCCCTTTTTTGTCACCGAGGGCTTTGAGCAAACACTCACCAAGGCATATTGCTATGTCCTCCACCGTATGGTGCGCGTCAACATTCAAATCACCCTTGGCCTTTACTGTCAAATCGATTTTGCCGTGCTTGCTGAGGTGCGTAAGCATGTGGTCTAAGAAGCCAATGCCCGTGTCGATCTCATATCTGCCGACGCCGTCGAGATTGATCTGGCATGTAATATTTGTTTCTTTCGTTTCTCTGTGGATGTCAGCAATTCTCTGCGGCATAAGACTATTCCTATTCTGACAGGATTTGTTCCAAAGCAGAAAGTAATTTGTCGTTTTGCTCTCTTGTCCCGACCGTTATCCTCAGTTTGTCGCTAAGCCCAGCCACATCAAAATACCTGATATAGATATTGCACTGCACCAATTTATCATAAATTTCGCTTGCTTTGCAGTTTTTACTTTCCGCCAGTACGAAATTCGCATAGCTTTTCGACACTTCGAACTTCAACGCACGCAGCTTCTCAGTCAATTTTTCGCGGTCTGCCTTCACTTTTTCGACATTTTCTTTGAAATACTGTTGATCTTTTATCGCTGCGGTCGCTACTGCAATGGCAACTGCATTGACGTTGTAGGAATCCTTGACCTTCATAAGGCCGGCAACCAAGTCCGGCTGGGCAATCGCATAGCCGAACCGTAAGCCGGCAAGGGAGTAACCTTTGCTCATCGAGCGAAGTATAACCACATTGTCAAAATCTTTGACCAGGCCTGCACAATTCTCCTCTGCAAAATCCACGTAGGCCTCATCGATCAACAACACCCCTTCCAATTCGTCTGCCAGTGACGCTAATTCGCTTGTATTTATGAACGTTCCGCTCGGTGCATTTGGATTGCAGACAATAGTCAAAGCCGCATTTGTGCTTGCCAATTTGGCCGGCAGGTTGAACTCGTTATCAAACGGAATTTCAATCGCCTTACAAGCCTGCAAATTGGCCAACACAGGATAAAGCGAATATGTTGGCACAGGATACGCAACAGGCCTATTCTCATCACAGAACGCGCGGAGGGCCATGGTCAACAGCTCATCTCCGCCGTTGCAGCACATAATATCGCCTGGCTCTACGTTATTAACTTCCGCCGCCGCTTGCCGGAACGCGCTGCCAACCGGGTCAGGATATCGTCGAAGCTGCTCGGCATCTATCTGGGCCAGGACTTTCATTATCGCAGGCGAGGGCGGATATGGATTCTCGTTGGTATTTAACTTTACTACATCCATCTGCCCCGGCTGAAAGCCCGGCTCGTAACCTTTGGCTCGCTCGACATTTTCTCGAAAATAACCCATTACCTACCCCAGATGTGATTCCTGCAGAAGCAGGAATCTATTACGTCGTCATCTTGAGCGAAGCGAAGAATCTCTTCTTCTATCCGCTGTGGGCCACTTTTCCCAGATTATACGGATACTTGGTTAGAAGTGAAAGAGAAGATTTTGCGATTGAGAATAGAGATTGCTTCACTTCGTTCGCAGTGACAATTTACGGCCAAACAAAACCTGCGGTAAAACCGCAGGCTAAATATTTTTGAATTTCTCGGTGGCTATCTTTGGCAGTAATCTATAAGATGGGCGATTTCGCTGCGGAGGTCCTTGCGGTGCACGAGCATATCCACAAAGCCGTGCTCGAGCATAAACTCAGCGGTCTGAAATCCCTCCGGCAGCTCGACCTTTATCGTTTCGGCAATGGTGCGAGGCCCAGCAAAACCAATCAATGCACCAGGCTCAGCTATAATGACGTCACCCAACATTGCAAAGCTGGCTGTTACGCCGCCGGTAGTCGGGTCGGTCAAAACTGAAATGAAAAGCCCGCCGGCCTCGTCCAATTTGGCCAACACCGCAGACGTCTTGGCCATCTGGCCCAGTGACACGACGCCCTCGTGCATCCTTGCTCCGCCGGAACAGCTAACCACTACCAAAGGCAGTGCCTCTTCGATTGCCATATCCACAGCGGTACACAGCTTCTCGCCGACTACGGAGCCCATAGAGCCCATCAGGAAATTCGGCTCCATCGCCGCCAGTACAATCCCCCTGCCTTTGATGAAAGCCTTTCCGATTCGCATCGCCTCCTTGACGCCGGATTTTTTCTCGTCGGCCTTTAGACGCTGCTTATAAGTGGTTCCTCGATACCTAAAGCCCAACGGATCATCAGTTGTCAAATCAGCCAGTATTTCCTGAAAAGAATCTTCATCAGCCAGATACTTAATTCGAGTCGCTGCCTCGATGCGAAAATGGTGCTTGCATTCCGGACAGACATGAAGATTCTTCTCGACAGCTTTTTTGTAGAGCATATGCTCACAGCCCGGGCACCGCATCCACAGCCCTTCGGGCATCTCTTTCCTCGGCCTCAATGAGAAACCGTTCCATTTTGATTTGGCTTCTTTAGCCATACCAACTACCTATATTTAGCCCCGCGTTTTACGCGGGGTCTTTCTCCCAAACGTAAGCGCGTCATTGAGATGGAAGCAATCTGAAACGCAACGCACGAGATTGCCGCGGCCCGCCAAAGGCGGACCTCGCAATGACAAGCAGTCGGAAGGATTCTATCAGAAAACGCGCAATTTTGCCACAAAATTACTTGGCAGCATCTCGAATGGCATTTATCGCGGCAATACGGTCGGATTTTGAGAATATTGCGTGGCCTGCTACGAGGGTGTCAGCACCGTAGGAAACCACTATTGGCGTGGTCTGTGGGTCTATTCCCCCATCGACTTCAATTCTGGTTTCAGGCCCGACGATTTTTCTGACTTGAGAAATCTTCTTCGCCGCTTTCGGCATAAACTCCTGCGCGCCAAAACCGGGATGAACCGTCATAACCAGAACCATATCACAGAGCGGTGCGACTGCCTCTATAGCTTCGACCGGCGTATCAGGATTCAGACATATTCCAGCCGTGACACCAAGCTCGTGCAATCTGTCGATGAGCTCCGCCGGATCGTCGGCCACCTCAATGTGAAACGTTATATGGTTAACGCCAGCCTCAACAAAGCGCTCGGCATATCTGGCCGGCTCGCTTATCATCAAATGACTGTCGAACGCCAGGTTGCTGTACCTACGAAGCTTGGCAATCACGGGCGGGCCGATTGTGATATTCGGCACAAAGTGACCATCCATGACATCCAGATGTACCATGCTTACACCGGCTGATTCAATCTGAGCAATCTCGTCGGCCAGTCTGGCAAAGTCGGCACTCAATATCGATGGCACAACCTCGATTGTCCCTGGTTTGGGTAATTGCAAACAGTGACTCCTTCAACAAAGAATTTGCAAGGATTATACAAGCGATCGGTTGCACACACAAATAAAATTCCACACGGGCCCTCCGAATGGGATCACGTAAGATGAAATGATCTTGGCCTTTTAATTGCGTATATGATAGACTGCTGAATCTCCAAGTAGAAAGACAGTTTTGTATTCTTCAGGAGTCGGGCCTATGCTTCACAGGTCGATTATCTTAGCGATTATTCTAATCTTGAAAATTGCTGCCCTTGTACACGCATTAGAAATTCCCCAACCAAGGTTAAAGATCGCAAACAGAGACAATTGCTATGTCCCCTATATTTCCAACCATCCATTGCACGAAAGAAACGATGATATCCAGCACGTAATTTTAGCTATTCACAGCTCAAACCATGATGCCTTCATGGTCTATAACGGCTGTATGGAATTAGTCGATTCTCGTGGTAATCTAAACAAGAGGACGCTTGTAATTGCACCTCAATTTTTGATGGAAAAACACGTAAAAAATAGTCCTGACAAAAAGCTGCTTTTCTGGAAGGTCTATCCATTCTGGGGATCCTCGATCAGCACAACAAAGTCTGCGGGCAAAGATTTAAGAATAAGTGCTTATTCGATACTTGATCAAGTCATGTCAGACATTTGCAGCAAAACAACTTTTCCCAACGTCCAAAGACTAACCATTGTTGGGCATTCGGCTGGTGGCCAACTGGTCAACAGATTCGCAGCCAGTAATACTGTTGAGTTTGATGTAGCAAGGCCGGCCGGAGTTCATTGCAGATACATAGTCATGAATCCTTCTTCGTACGTGTACTTCAGTCCAAAAAGGTCTGTCAACGGATCGATGCAAAATTTCTCAATACCACCCCGGGAGATTATCGAAAGCCATCCGGGCTATAATAATTACGGTTACGGTCTTGACAAATTATACTTCTATCACAGAAAAAAGGGACTCACCGCCAAGAAGATCAGGCAGATGTACCCGCAAAGAAACGTGATATATCTGCTCGGCGAAAAAGACTGCGTTGCTGATGCCTCCATGTCCACTCATCCCCACGCCATGTTGCAGGGTGATAATAGACTCGAGCGAGGCAAAATCTACTACGGTCATCTGATTGATGAATTTGGTCCAGGTATCAAAAACACCCAGAAAATAGTCGTCATCCCAGAAGTCGGGCATTCGGGGCGACACATGATGCTTTCCAAGCAAGGCCAAAGATTTATCTTGAAGTGACCCAAAGAAGACCCGCCGGAAAATACCGGGTCTTCAAACCTTCAAAACGAACAACATTATTTTTCATCGAGGATTTCGATAGCCTTGAATTGCTTTCCCTCCAACAATTCCAGTGACGCTCCCCCGCCGGTAGAGATATGGCTTACCTTGTCCTGCAGATTTAGCTTTGCGATGGCACTTGCACTGTCACCGCCGCCGATTATGCTGCGTGCTCCGTTATCTGTAGCTTGGGCCACTGCCAGAGCTACAGCCTTTGTTCCTTCGTCGAAAGGCGGCAGTTCAAAAACACCCATCGGGCCATTCCAGACGATAGTTTTTGCGCCGGCAAGTTTATCCACAAACAGCTTGCGGGTTTCCGGGCCGATATCCATTCCTTGCCAGTCGGTTTCGATATCGCCGCTTACCACCTTACGCTCGGCGTTGGCTTTGAATTCTTTAGCAACGACCGTGTCAACAGGCAGGAGCATTTCACAACCAGCTTCTTTAGCCTGCTCAAAAAGCGCTGTAGCCTTGTCGAGAAAATCGTCCTCGCACAAGCTCTTGCCTACAGTCTGTCCATCTGCCTTAAAAAAGGTGTAAGCCATCGCTCCGCCGATTAATATGCGATCAACCTTATCCAAAAGGTTTTCGATAACACCTATTTTGTCGGAGACCTTTGCTCCGCCAAGTATCGCAACAAATGGCTTCTCCGGGCTACTGAGGGTATCACCAAGAAACTTCAGCTCCTTCTCAACCAAAAAGCCGATAACCCGCGGCTTGCCTTCCATCATCTGCGGCACAGTATACATTGAAGCGTTGTCTCTGTGTGCAGTACCGAACGCATCATCTACATAGATATCAGCCAAATCCGCAAGCTGCTTTGCGAAATTCTCTTTGGCCTCTCGCAGTTGCGTATCTTCCTTTGCAGCCTTATCTTTTATTGTTTCTTCCTTGTGAAAGCGCAGGTTCTCCAGCAACATACAATCACCGCTTTTGAGCGCTTCGGCTTTGGCCTTTGTCTCGTCGCCAACACAATCCTCAGCAAATACAACATCCCGGTTCAGAAGCTGCGACAATCTCTCAGCTACCGGCGCCAGAGACATTTTTTCGTTCCTCTGGCCTTTAGGTCGGCCCAGGTGGCTCATAAGAATCAGCGCGCCACCTGCGTCCAGAATGTTCTTTATGGTCGGTAAGGCTTTGACGATCCGGTCATCACTGGTAATGTTGCAGTCGTCATCCAGCGGCACATTGAAGTCACACCGCATCAGGACTTTCTTGCCCTGCACGTCTATATCAGCAACGGTTTTTTTAGCCATCTTTCTACCTGCTCTAACTACACTATTTACATCTTTGCCATTCTTTCCATAATGTCAACGGTCCGGTTCGAATAGCCCCACTCGTTGTCATACCAACTGACGACCTTAACGGTCCTGCCGATAACCAACGTGCACAGAGAATCAAAGATGCTGGAAGCAGGATCATTAACGATGTCGCTGCTCACAATCGGCTCATCACAATACACCAGAATACCCTTCATCGGCCCGTCCGCTGCCTTCTTCATCGCTGCGTTCACAGCATCTACAGTAACGTCCTTTTCGACATTGACTACCAGGTCGACAACGCTGCCGACAGGAATTGGCACCCGGATAGCCATACCGTCGAGTTTTCCATCGATTTCAGGGATAACTTTACCGATGGCCTTTGCCGCACCGGTAGTTGTGGGAATGATGTTCACCGCGGCAGCACGGGCACGGCGAAGGTCCTTGTGGATCATGTCTACAACTTGCTGGTCATTGGTGTAAGCGTGAATGGTGGTCATGAGTCCGTGCTCAATGCCAAACGAATCGTTGAGGACCTTTGCTACAGGCGCCAGGCAGTTGGTGGTGCAGCTTGCGTTGGATACGCATTTGACGTCCTTGGTCAACTCGTCATCATTAACACCTAAGACGATGGTCGCCTCGATATCATCCTTTGCCGGAACACTCAGGACAACCTTGCCGGCACCGGCCTTGAGATGGTCTGCGTAACCGCCTTTGGGCGATTCAGCGGTGCGAAAGACGCCCGTCGATTCCAGAACAACCTTCACGCCCATATCCTTCCAGGGCAGCTCAGCCGGATTCTTAATAGCCAAAACTTTGATTTCCTTGCCGTTAATGACCAGCTTGCCATCGCCCGGCTCGACTGTGCCGCTCCACTTGCCCATCACCGTATCATATTTGAACAGATGCGCAAGGCTCTTGGCGTCCGAGAGGTCGTTGACAGCTACCAGGTCCAAGTCGTTCTGCTTCTGCATAATAATCCTTGCCACGGCTCTGCCGATTCGGCCGAACCCGTTAATTCCAACCTTTGTTGCCATTTGTAAATCTCCTTATTTTCAGTACTGTAAATGCGGTTTCTCACCAGTAGTGTGTCAAATTCGAAGTTGTGGGTAAGAACCCCACGTGAAACGTGGGGCTAAATATTTAGCCTGCGGTTTTACCGCAGGTTCTGAACCATAAAATCAATATTGACAGACTACTATTCTTTCTGTTTGAACCCGCAAGAGCGGCCCTTCTATGGGTCCGCCACGAGCAGGGCAGCTACTTTATTGATAACCTTCCCTGCTGTCAAGAATTTATTCCAAATCCGATGCCTGCCGGCCATTCCAAGCCAAAAACGCATTTTGCATGATTATTTCGACTACCTTATGTAACATATTTGCCTGCCGCGCAATTGTACTTCCGGCGATGGTTGGTGTTATGGCGAAAATTGTTGAGCAAACGGACGATGACGGTTTGGTGCTCAGGGCGCAGACCGAAGCTGATGCGTTGGGGCGGCTCTACGAGCTTTACTACGAGCGGATCTATCGATTTTGCGTTCATCGGCTCTTCAGCCGAAATATCGCCGAAGACGTAACTTCGTCGGTCTTTTTGAACGTAGCTCGCGGGATCAGAGACTTCAAGGGCCGGACCGAGCAGGATTTTAGAAACTGGATATACGCCATAGCTGCCAACCAGGCAAACGCCTACATAAGAAAGGCGTCGCGACGCAAAAATCTGCTCGAGAAGGCCGCTGCTTCGATGGCTGCCTCTCGTGATGCGAGCACCGACGACTTATCCGAGCTGGACTGGCCGGCACTTTATGCAGCCATTCTAAAGCTCAAGCCTGAGCACCAAACCATCGTCACGCTGCGGTTCTTTGAGAACCTGGAGTTTGAAGAGATAGGCCGGATTATGAATGTTCGGCCTGCAACTCTTCGTGTGACATTACACAGGATTCTTAGAAAGTTGCGAAATTATTTGCAGACCGTTCTCGATGGAGAAAGGTAAATGTTTGAAAACGAGACCGATTTCAAAAAGTTAGTTAACCGGCTAAATATTGATACCAAGCCGAATGTCGCACATCGCGAAAAATTGCGCCGGCAAATGCTCTTTGCCTTTAACCAAACTGGGGGACGACCCAGACCCCAGGCAACGGTCTCCCGTGTCAGGAGAATAATCATGGTTAGTCCAATAGCAAAAATCGCCGCCGCTGCCGCCATAACAATTGCGGCGTTTATCGGCATACACGAATTAAGTGGTCCGGAGGGTCCTGCGGCTGCGTTGGCCCAGATAAAGCGGGCCACTGAGAAAATGCCCTGGATGCATATTGTCATCAAGGAACTCCACGATCAAGAGGAACCTGTTGAGCAGCATTGGTACTGTTTTGCTGCGAAGAAAACTTTTGGCATATCATCATCCGGCACAATCTGGTGCTTGGACTATGGCGCCGGCCAAAAACAGTTTTACTATCGCCCATCTGTAAAAACGCTGACCGTCAGCGATTTGCCGACGACAGGGCTATTCGGCGCTGACTCTGCATACAACCTGCTGGATACGGTTTCAGTATACGCGGGTGACGAAGGTGCATCCATACTTCATCACACAGAGAAACACAATGGAACGGACGTGATGGTCTATGAGATTGAAAAGACCGAACCAGGCATAGGCATGGAGGGCAAAACTGTTGCCAAGATGAAATTGACAATCGTGGCAGACAGCAAAACGAATCTAATCATAGGCGGTGGCGGTGAATTCCTCGGTGAGGCTGATTCGCTTATCGCTCGTACAGAATGGCAAATCAGCTATCCGCAGGCTGGTCCAAGAGACATCTACGATCTCGGAGTGCCTCGCACAGCGAGGATAATCGATAGAACAACAAGGCCGATTGGGACGCCTCCGCACGATCCGAGGCTGGTCCCCACGCCGCAAAGCCGCGACAGCTATAAACTCGTGCCCTTTGAGATAAGGCTGCCGCAACCGAAGTTCGTGGGCACCAAAGAAAATATACGAGTTGCCAATTTAGAGCCGGTGCGGACAAAGCCCTATCCGCCGTTTTTGGCGCCGGTTGGGACACGAAATGTAGCGCTCACAAAGCCGGTCTCATCCACCGATGAAGAACCCATTATCGGCGAGATCGAGTTGATCACAGATGAAGACAAAGAGGCAATCGATGGCAGCTTCGTTGAGTTAGACCCTTCTCTGCAGCACGTAACTATTGACCTCGAAGATAGGTATGAGATATATGCCATCGCTGTATGGCACTACCACAAGCAGCCGCGCGCATACTTCGATGTGGTTGTGCAGGTTGCCGATGACCGTGATTTTACCGCCAACGTTAAGACCGTCTTTAACAACGACCTTGACAATTCTGCTGCCCAAGGGGTGGGCAAAGATAAGCACTATGTGGAGACAAACTTTGGCAAGTTGATCAATGCCAAAGGGGTACAAGGCCGGTACGTCCGTCTTTACAGCAATGGCAACTCAAGCAACGGCCAGAACCACTATATCGAGGTCGAAGTTTTCGGAAGACCTGCAAAGTGAAAGGGTCAAAAAGAAAGCTCGCTGCCGCCGCAGTGGTGGTTCTTGTCATAACCAGTGGTATACATTGCTTTGACCAGGACGCTTCACCTGTGAAGACCGCCAGTCTTTCAGAAGAGCAGTCTGGCGCCGACAATATACGCACTCCCCAGTTGGTCCCGCTGAATATCAGGCTCCCCAAACCGACGTTTGCGACTTGGGCGGACTATATCCACGTGCGAAATCTTGAAAAACCGTCAGGCAGACCACGTTCACCGTTTTTGTAGCTAGATAGCTAATATTGGTCTTGGAAATGGCCGAGATATTGATAGCAAGAACATCCTTCTGGTTGATTAGGGAGAAGGCACAGGGTGTACTATAGACAACCTGGTTTGTAAGGCAATAAAACAGTAGTCAGGCTTTATGAAAAACACACATGCTCACAACGGCGAAAGTACATTATGATGAAGATATTGAGCGGGCACGGTCTTTGCTTCGTCACGCCGACGGCAGGTCTGTCGGCAGTCTTCAAGGTGATATTCTGAGGTCGTCCATAATGATGGCTGTCGGCGCTTGCGACGCATACTTTTGTGACGCTTATGCGGACATGGTTTCCCGCGCTTTACGTGCAAAGGAGCTTGAAGCCACGGTGGAGATACCAGATCGTTTGGCTAATCTCAGGGTTCCTGCAATCGCTGTCATTAGACAGGCAACTGGGGGTTGGCGATGGCGAATGGCAGCAAGAGAATTGATTGAAAATGAAACTGTCCTGTCACTGAGCAAAATCAGGGAGTTATTCAATCAGTTTTTCCCCGAGTCTAAGAAGTTCCTAAATAAACGTCGTATGGGTTCATGGATTCTCCACAGAGATTCTAAGATGCGGTGGTTTGGGATTTCTAGTACAGACTATAGAGCTTTAGCTTTAGATAAAACCAAAAAGAGCAAGGCCCGAGAAAAGGCGGCAGAGCGATTTGAACAATGTTTTGCCGTGGTTTTCCAGCGTCGTCACGATTGCATACATAATTGCGACAGGCCCAAGATGGCGATTCAGTCTGTCTCGAAACCAATTGCACGCAAGATCATCGAAGATGTTGATTTCCTTGTGTCACAAATGGATGATGCGTTCAATAGAGAATTCCCCAAGTATCTTGCGAGACTCGGTTTTTCAGCAGAAACCAGGAGTCAAGTTATTCAAGGATAGCCGAACATTTGGCTGTTATGTTATCTCTTGACAGATCAAAATCTCTTTGTACTTTGTAAGGGCACGGCAGCGGCATGGAGTTCCTCTGTCCGAAGCGCACGAAGGGAGTCACGTAATGCAAGACGAAATGGAAGGCCTGAACCGTCAGCTTGAGGATCTGGTGGCGTCCCTGCATCGGGGCATTCTGCTCTCCACGCTTGTCGCGGCCCTGTCGGCGGTGAGAAGGCAGCACCTGCTTAGCTTTTTTGAAGGTACCGGTCCTGGGGGGCCATCCCTAGCGCAACTGACCTTGGAGTCCTACGCACTCGAGCATCTCATCGCCCTGTCCCTGACCTCAAAGCAGTGCAGCACCTACGTCTGCCGGAAGAACGAGTTGGAGGTGCTCCTGAAGCACGCGCGGGCCTTCATCCAAAAGGCTCACGCCTCGCATCACGAGAAGGTCGTCAAGGATGTGGGCTCCCTGCGTCAGGGATACGTCAACGCAATCGCCTTTCATGCGGACAATCTCCCGCTCTGGAAGGATCAACCCAGTGTCAAGGAGGGGCTCGCGTCCCTAGGCGAGGAGAACCAGAAGTACCTGGGCAACGTCTTCCCGAAGTATCTGGGATTCACATGGGGGAGCTTCATCAAGGCGGTAGGCAGCCTGGTCGGCTCTTTCTTCTGTGCGCCGGGGTATGTCAGTCGCGACGCATTGCACGCCCAGTTGAAAGATATCGACGGGGCGGACAGTGTGTTAGCGCGCCTTGAGTACGGTCCGGACAGGGCCGCAGAATGTCTTGCGCGTCCACCTGCGATGCGCTTCTCGTTCCGTGGGCGCCTGCTCCAATGGCACCCCCTTCCTTCGGCCGACGGCGCGATAGTCGTGTCAGGTCAGCTTGTCACCGACTCGATGCAATGGTACATGCACAAATACCTCAAGAAGTCAGCAAAGTTCCTGAAGGAGAAAGGCCACGCTTTCGAGGCGCAGATCGTCAACGCGCTCGACGACGCCGACTGGCGCGTCGTGGGCCAGAACTATGTTATAATGGAAGAGATAGTCCCCGGCAAGTCGAAGGCCGAGTACGACATCATAGCATGTAGGGACCGGTTCCTCCTGGTCGTTGAAGCCAAGGCTTACAACCCGACCACGTCGGGTCACTCACGCGTCGAGTCAGAGCGAGGCAGAAACGCACAAGAGTTCGCCAAAAAACATCGCCTCATGGCCGAGTATTTGGCGGAGCATCTCTCAGAGTTATCGATCGAGGCGCCGGACTGCGACGTTGTCTTACCGGCGCTGGTGTCGACGTACCCGATGAGTAACACCGAGGTGCTCGAAGGCGTGACGCTCGTCCCCCAAGACACATTGCGCGAGTTCCTCACGGATCCCGCTCGTGCGTCGCAGGACACCCTGATCCCAGTCAGACGCAGTGTGTAAACGGGGACGCACCCATTCTGCCGGAATCCGGGGACGCCATACGCATTTAGGGCTGAACGCAAGTCACCTCATTCTCCCGGGATAG
>DAOWID010000012.1 GCA_030641115.1 Planctomycetota bacterium
CACCAAGATCAAAGAGGCCGCGAGTTTCGGCCAGCCGATCAGCGAGTACGACCCGGCCAGCAAGGGACAGAAAGATTTCGAGGCATTGGCCGAAGAGGTCTTGGGCGCCCAGACTAAAGAGCAGCGCCGCGAGTTCGTCAACTCCCTCGCAGATCAGCTCGAGTCCATCAGCGCCACCGCTGATGAGCTGCTCCGCACGGCAAAGCCGCCCGTGAAGATTGTCGAGGCCCCGAACATCCAGGAGCCCGCCCCGACTCTTCAAACCGACCAGCTTGTCGGCGCCGCAGTGGAGACCGCCGAGCACAAAACGCAAATCCAGGCGCCCGCCGAACCACAGACAACCGAGCAGCCAATCCAAATCCAGCCGCCCGAAGAGCCGACTCCCCTCGACACCGGCCAAAAGCTCTCAGACTACTACGGCGTCAATCAGATAAGCGATGCAGTCGTCTTTGTAACGCTCTACCCCCGCGCCGAGAACGTGCAGATTGCCGGCGACTTCAACAATTGGCAGCCGACACTCACCCCGATGGAGAAGATCGGCCCCAGTGGTGTCTGGCAGACAAAGATGAAACTGCCCCAGGGCAAATATCGCTATCGCCTCGTCGTCGACGGCCAGTGGCAGCAGGACCCATACAATGAGCACACCGAAATGAACCCCTTCGGAGAGTTCAACTCAATCCTCGAAGTAAACTAACCCAAAGCTGCCGCGCCCCAATAGGGCTGACACAAGTCCTCACGCAACCGTGCCAACCGGCGGTTCCCTGTGTGGTTTTGGCCGTTTGAACGTTCGGATCTTGAATTCATCTCGGATTTCACCCCCCGTCCCGCCGCGCCGGGACCGGATTTGTTCGCCTTCTTTCTGTTTTATGTGCCTTTTCGCGTCAATTCGTGGTTGCTCCTGATGACTCTTGCTTATTTTTGGATCAACTACATTAAAGTTGGTTGCTTGAGCACGAACATGAGCCTTAACTCTTTTGGATTTAACGCTTTAAGGCAACAGCATGGTCAGATACAATACAATAGCCATCAGGGAGGATAGAGCTCGCTCCGGAAGCGACCCGAGCGCCCTGATGGTGGCATACAGCATAGGGCGGTATCCGCTTGGTGCCGCCCTTTTACGGGCTTATGCTGGTGCCAGAAAGCGCTAAATCCATGCCGGATGATGCCTAAACTCAGCAACTTTTTTGCACTTGATTATTTTTTAAATAACTTTTTCCTTGCCCGTACCATCCGATAACGGTATAGTTGTTCGCTCTGGCAAGCCGGATTCACCGGACGATGACTGTTTGCAGATAGGAGCTGCCGGGTGATTTAGAATGGATGCTCGCACCCTCGTACAAAGGATTGTTGTAGTCCTCGCCCTTGTACTGGCGTTTGGCTCAATCGCTTCGGCCGAACTGGGCCTCATCTACGGCGGCTCATTCGATCTGCGAATCCCCGCATCGGGCTCCGGCAAGGCCTGGATGGCCTCGGCCGTCGTAAACGTCCTCGACAATTTCACCGTAGTCGATCTTGACGTCGCCGTCACACTCAAGCACACCAGCGCATTCGATCTGGAGCTTGTCCTCAAGGGCCCGGACGGCACCAGACTGCGCCTCAACTATTACGGCCCTGCCGGCGAGTTCTTCGAAGGCCAGGATTACACCCAGACCATATTCGACGACGAAGCCCCCACATCAATCCAGCTCGCCGACCCCCCCTTCACCGGCCGATTCAAACCACGCGCCCCCGCCAGACTCGATATCTTCGACTCCCTCAACCCCCAAGGCCCCTGGGAACTGCAAATCTACGACTGGTGGTACGCCAACACGGGAACACTCGAAGAATTCAAACTAATATTCAACATCCCCGAACCCGCAACAGTAATCTTATTGACCCTCGGCCTGACCTTTACCGCCCTCTGCCGCACCCAACGACCTCGCAAATCAATCTAAAATGTGCGATGTGAAATCTAAAATCACTCCCCCCCCCCGAAATTCACTTGCCTTTTCCCGCCGCCTCCGCTATCATTTACCCGAACCTATCTTACGAAAAAGCTGTTGGGAACCAGAAAAATGACGAGGAAATTTCCGGCACAAGTGGTTATCGAAAACCCGATTTTGAACTCTCCCTTCGAGGAGCCTCGGAAACACTGGCGATTTACCGATGAAGGTATAACCAATGAGATTGTAGAAGCTCGCCGGGTTAGTTCATATTTCGTCCCCATTGCCAAACCAAGGAAGCGAGGCAAAGACAAACAGTTAGTCTTTGACACCGAATGGACACAAGACCGTGTCGAAGAAAACAAGTTTATTAACCGGGTTCGGGCCCGCGTAGCGTTATGGCGTGAAGGCGGCTATGTGGGTGTGACCAAAACAACGCGACGCCTGCTTGAGTACTGGACGAATCCACAGCGTGACAACAAGCTTTTTTTCTGCCAAATTGAAGCATTAGAGACCGCTGTTTATATTACCGAAGCGGCACGAAAGTGTGGAGATACTTGGATCGACAATGATATTCGAGACGCCAACGAGGGTGCAAACCCCTCTCTTTATCGCATCGCTTTCAAAATGGCAACCGGCAGCGGCAAGACGGTTGTAATGGGTATGCTGATAGCCTGGCAGGCCCTTAACAAGTTGGCCAATACGCAAGATGGACGATTCTCAGACACTTTCCTGCTGGTTACACCGGGGATTACGATTCGTGACCGGCTACGAGTTCTGTTGCCTAATGACCTTAATAATTACTATCGCCAGCGTGATTTGTTACCCTCAGACATGATGGAACAACTTGGTCGAGCAAAGATAGTGATTACGAATTTCCACGCCTTTTTGCGTCGCGAGAAGATCACCGCTGGCAAATTGACCAAAAATATCCTGGACAGAGAAAACAGAGGTGCGTTTCAGGAAACGCCCGACCAGATGGTACGCCGCCTCTGTCGGGAACTTGGTAACAAGAAGAACATTCTTATTATCAATGATGAAGCACACCACTGCTACCGCCACAAACCTGATGGGGAAGAAGTAAAGCTCAAAGGTGATGACCGTAAAGAAGCCGAAAAACGAGAAAAGGCTGCCCATACATGGATTTCCGGTCTTGAAGCCGTAAAAAACAAAATTGGCATCAAGGCAATTTATGACCTTTCAGCTACACCGTTCTTTTTGCGCGGCTCTGGTTATGGTGAAGGAAAGCTTTTTCCGTGGGTAGTATCGGATTTCTCTCTCATTGATGCCATTGAATGTGGAATTGTCAAGGTGCCGCGAGTACCCGTTTCGGATGACTCAATGACGGGAGATCAACCTACGTATCGGAACCTTTGGCTGCGCATACGTGAGCACTTGCCTAAAAAAGGCCGCAGAACCGATGCTATCAGCGGTCAGCCGAACTTACCTGTGGAGCTCGAAGGTGCCTTGCGCAGTCTCTACAGCAATTATGAGAAGTATTATCACAGTTGGGAGGAGAGTATTGAAGCCCAGGCTAAAGGTATGACACCGCCCGTTTTTATCGTCGTTTGCAATAATACTAACGTTTCCAAGTTAGTATTTGATTATATTGCTGGGTGGGAGAAACCTTTATCCGATGATTCCACTGTGGTTGTACCAGGTCAACTTTCAATCTTTAACAATGAGGAAAATAGCGGCTGGGCCGACCGTCCTAACACAGTTCTTATTGATAGCGAACAGTTGGAATCCGGCGAGGCAATGAGTCAAGAGTTCAAGAAGATCGCCAGTCGAGAAATAGAAGAGTTTAAGGCTGAATACCGTGCTCGCTTCCCTGGCCGTAGTACAGAAAAGCTTACCGATGAAGACCTGTTACGAGAGGTGATGAACACTGTCGGTAAAAAGGGGAAACTCGGAGAAAACGTAAAGTGCGTGGTGTCTGTTTCCATGCTCACAGAAGGTTGGGATGCAAATACTGTTAGCCATATCCTGGGCGTCCGAGCCTTCAGTACGCAACTACTTTGCGAACAGGTTGTTGGCCGTGGTTTGCGTCGCAGAAACTATATCCCTAATGCCGAAAACAAATTCGATGCAGAATATGCCGAGGTCTATGGCGTGCCATTTTCGTTTATTCCATGTTCTGGCTCTACGTCCGAGCCAAAGCCCGGCCCTATTCCCACACGAGTCCGAGCGATGGATGACCGCATAGATTGTGAAATTGCTTTCCCACGTGTTTCGGGCTATCGGTATGATCTGCCCAGCGATAAACTCACGGCGACATTCACAGAAGACTCCCGACTCGTGCTTTCAACAGAGGATGTTCCATACAAAACTGAAAATGCTCCCATCGTAGGCGAAACCAGTATCCACACCCTCGAAGATTTGAAAAAACGTCGCCGGCAGGAAGTTGCCTTCTTACTGGCTAAGCTAACGCTGGAAAAGTATTTCCGCTATGACGGCCAAGAGAAAAACGAGCGTCCCAAAGAGCATAATTTTGATTCTGAAGTCCAGATGTGGCTTTTCCCGCAGGTTCTTGATATTACTAAAGGTTGGTTAGCTGAATGCGTAACTTGCAAAGACAATACCTTTCCGCAAATGCTTCTGTTTATCGAGAATGCTCATAATGCTTCCGACAGAATATACAAAGCCATTGTCGCATCAGCGCAGGGCGACAAAGCCCTCAAACCGATTCTACAACCATATAACACAGTTGGCTCTACACGATACGTGGATTTCGATACTACCCGAGCTGTCTATCCGACCGATCCCTCTTTCTGCCATATCTCTCATGTTGTCGCTGATACGGAATCCTGGGAGCAAAAAATGGCCCAGGCCCTTGAGGAGCTTGGCGAGGAAGCCCTTCTCATCTCTTATGCCAAGAACCAGGCCCTTGGCTTTTCAATCCCCTATACCATCAGCGGCGAAGAACATAATTATAATCCCGATTTCATTGCCCGTCTTGACGACGGCAGTGGAAAAGATAATCCTCTTAATCTAATCGTTGAAGTTACAGGCGCAAAGGATAAGAAAAAAGCTGCAAAGGTTTCGACAGCCCGTGATTTTTGGGTGCCTGCCGTAAATAATCACGGCGGATTCGGCAGATGGAGCTTTATTGAAATTTCCGACCCCTGGGACGCAAAGAATACAATACGTGCAGCAATTCAAATAAACAAGGAGTAATACTGCACATGGCTAAAAGAAAAAGCAAAAAGTCAGTCAAAATAGCTTCGGTAAAACACAAAGATAAACGCAAAAATATCCCTACCGAAGAATTGCGGGGTTTTGTGGAAGAAGAGGAGAAAAAGCCCAAGGAAGTGGTATATCCTGGCCTGCTTTATGCTCGTGACCCATCCCTGGACCCGCAATTGGTCTGGAAAGGTAAGGATGAGCAGGATCAAGAGGAACTGACCGTTCCGTCCGTGCCTATATACATCCAGGAAAAGATTCATCCCCACGCCATCATCGAAGATGTTCGGGCGCAGGCCAAGAAAGACAGCCCCGACCCGCAGCTTCAATTCTTCGCCGATTTCAACGGCATCGAGTTTGAAGACCTTATCGAGTTCTATCAACACGAGGCCAACTGGTCCAATCGTATGATCTTAGGTGATTCGCTGTTGGTAATGACAAGTTTAGCTGAGAAGGAGGGCTTGAAGGGTAAGGTGCAGATGATTTATATCGACCCGCCTTACGGCATCAAGTTCGCCTCCAATTGGCAGGTCTCAACACGCAAACGAGATGTCAAGGACGGCAAGGCCGCCGACGCTACCAGACAGCCCGAACAAATCCGGGCTTTTCGCGATACCTGGAAATTGGGCATCCATTCCTATCTTTCTTATTGGCGAGACCGCCTCGTTGCAGCAAGAGAACTATTGACCGAGACCGGCAGTGTCTTCGTACAAATCGGCGATGAAAATGTACATCTTGTGAGGTCTTTGCTTGATGAAGTATTAGGAGCAGATAATTTTCAAGCGATGATTAATTACCGTAGTATGACACCACTATCTCAGAAAGGTATGGCAAGAGTTTATGACTATATTCTTTGGTATTCAAAAAATTCATCACAGATGAAATTTCGTCCATTGAATACTATCAGAGAAATGTTGGATGAACCTGAATTCTGTTATCTGGATAGAGGTGATGGTACTTTTGACAAACTAACAAATGATTCAATTACAAATATATCAAAAGCAGAATCAACTAAAGTATTCAAGCGTTCAGTGTTAACTTCTTCTGGTTATACACCATCCTGCACATATAGCTTTCTATTTGAAGGGAAAAAATGTGTTCCATTAAGTGGAAAAAGCTGGCGTACACATGAAGATGGCATGAAGCGCCTTGTTAAAAGTAACAGGCTTGTTCAATTAGGAAAAAACCCCTATTACAGACAATATCATTCTGATTTTCCATTGATGCAAATGGAGAACAGTTGGCATGATACTGCGGCTGGTTATAGCGAATCGAAAATATATATAGTGCAGACATCTGATAGAATAATACAGCGTTGCATGTTAATGACGACTGACCCCGGTGATTTGGTTCTTGATCCTACTTGCGGTAGCGGTACTACTGCTTATGTGGCCGAGCAGTGGGGTCGGCGTTGGATTACTATCGATACCAGCAGGGTTGCCCTGGCACTTGCGAGGACGCGGCTAATGACAGGGCGTTTCCCATATTATCTGCTCAGCGATTCGCAGGAGGGGATCAAGAAGGAGGCGGAGATTACGGGGCAGACGCCGCCGCCCTACAAAACCGGCGGCGATATAAAGAAGGGATTCGCCTATGAGCGTGTGCCTCACATAATGCTCAAATACATAGCAAACAACGAAGAGATCGACACAATTCACGCTAAGTGGCAGGAGAAGACCGAATCGATACGCAAGCAGTTGAATAAGGTCCTCAAGGAAAAGTGGGAGGAATGGGAGATACCGAGAAACGCCCAGAAGGACTGGTCGAAAGAGGCAAAGGATTTGTTCAAAGAGTGGTGGGAGTTGCGGCGGCGCAGGCAAAGCGAAATAGATGCAAGCATCGCCCGCAACGCCGATACCGAGCTTATCTATGATAAGCCCTATACTGACAATAAGCGCATCCGCGTCACCGGGCCGTTTACCGTCGAGAGCTTATCGCCGCATCGGACTATCAGCGTCGAAGAGAAGAAGGAGCTGTCCGAGGTGGGCAAAGAGGGCTGGACGATGAAGATGGTCGGGGCCGGGCAGTTCGGCAACATTATCATCGACAACCTCAAAAAGGCCGGCGTCCAGAATACCATCAAGAACGAACGGCTCAAATTCGACCGGCTGGAAATCCACGCGGGTATATGGATTCACGCCGAGGGCGAATACACTGAAACCGATGGCAAGAGCCGCCGTGTAGCCGTTTGCATCGGCCCTGAGCACGGAACCGTAGGCCCGGAACTGGTTAAAGAGGCTGCGAAGGAAGCGGTGCAGGGCATTGGCTATGACCTGCTGATTGTATGTGGATTTGCCTTTGACCCGCACGTCTCTGAGGAAGCAAAGCGCTATGGTGAGCTTACAGTGCTTCCAACAAGAATAAATGCCGATTTGCAGATGGGCGATGAGTTTCTAAAGAAAACCGGTTCTGGCAACTTGTTTATGGTCTTCGGCGAGCCGGACTTGGAGGTAAAGGATACCAAAGACGGAAAGATCGAGGTGGAAATCAAAGGCTTGGATATATACGACCCCACAACCGGCGAGATTCGCAGCAACACTACAGATGACATCGCTTGCTGGTTCATCGACACCAACTACAACGGCGAGAGCTTCTTTGTCCGCCACGCCTACTTCACGGGGGCGGACAAACCCTACGACAAGCTCAAGCGAGCGCTAAAAGCGGAGATCAATGAAGAAGCCTGGTCGATGCTCTACTTGACAAAGAGCCGCCCCTTCGACCCGCCAGAAACCGGCAAAATCGCCGTTAAAGTAATCAACCACTACGGCGACGAAGTCCTTAAAGTCTACGAGACCACACCGCCTGGCCAATAAGATAATCCTTGCTCCACCCTCTTTGCGTTTTGGTCATTCGAACATTCCAATTTCGATATTATTTAGGATTTAGTGCTTAGCATTTAGAGCTTAAGCCAAATCCGCGTCAAATTAAAACTTTACCTCACTTTAGTTCACTTTAGCTCACTTTAGCTCACTTTAGCTCACTTTATTTACTTTACATCTAACAAGTTATGTGGTATAATCCCTATCGAACTAATAGCCACTAAATACTAAATACCAAATACCAAATACTAAACCAGGAGGGTAAAATCATCACTAATCAATCATCAATAATCAATTTTACCCATGTCGCCCATCCCGCCGGAAATCCATCGGGAATGCGTCTTCTGTCTCCTGTCTTCGGCAGCTCTACTTATGTCGCGAAGCCTCTACAACTGTCGTGAAAACTCTACACTTGTCGTGAAAACTCTACAAATCGACTACTTTTTATGCAAAACAAACCCAATTTTCTCAGAGG
>DAOWID010000299.1 GCA_030641115.1 Planctomycetota bacterium
CCGCTCGCTGCTGCTCACAAAGCTCTTTCAACTTATCGGCGCTTAACATAATCTTGCGTTTCGTATCCTGCATCGCATAGCTCCGGACTCAAGGGAGCTGCCTTGGTGCGATACATTTTTCGTATTTCACTATTTTATTCTTTTGCTCGAGTGACCCTTAAAGGTCCTTGTCAGCGAAAATTCACCGAGTTTGTGTCCTACCATGTCTTCGGTGACAAAAACCTTATTGAAGATTTTGCCGTTGTGCACCATAAAGGTAAAGCCGACAAATTCGGGAACTACGGTGCATCTTCTCGCCCAGGTCTTTATTGGGTCACGAGAGCCGGAATCTATCTGTTTAGTGACCTTGTTCAACAGCTTCTCATCTACGTATGGGCCTTTTTTAAGGGATCTTCCCATTATCACATCTCATACTTGGCAGCACGTCTCTCGCCTTATTTGCCGCCTTAACAGGCTTGGCGAGACACGGCTTACACTTCTAAATAGACAACAGTTTTTGCCTCTTACTTTTGCGTCTTCGGATAATCCTTTTATTACTTGGATTTCTCGGATTTCTCGTTTTCCCGCCTTTTGCCAATAAGCCAGTAGGCGAACATGGGTGCCGTCCGCCGTTTGCCCTGCCTTCTCCACCACCCATTGGATGAGCGACGGGATTCATTGCTTTGCCTCTCACGTGTGGTCTGCGGCCCATATGGCGTTTCCGCCCAGCCTTACCGATGCGCACATTTTGGTGCTCGGGATTACTGGCCCGCCCAATTGTTGCTCGGCATTCCTTGCGAACCGTGCGCATTTCACCGCTTGGCAGTATGATAGTCACCCAATTGCCTTCTTTGGCCACAATTCTGGCAGCGTTTCCGGCACCTCTAACCAACTTCCCTCCCTGACCCGCAGTCATTTCGATATTGTGTATCTCCATGCCGGCAGGGATCGCCACGAGCGGCATTGCATTGCCAATCTTAGGTTCACAAGACAGGCCGCTTTCTATCCGGTCTCCCACGTTTACGCCATGCGGTGATAATATATATCTCTTTTCACCATCAGCGTAGTGCAGCAGAGATATGAAACAATCTCTGTTAGGGTCGTATTCAATCGTTGCTACTTTTGCCGGGATGCCATCTTTATCTCGTTTGAAATCTATAATGCGATAGATTCTCCTCGCTCCACCACCTACGAACCGAGTGGTCGTAACACCGTGATGGTTTCTTCCACCGTTTTTCTTTATCCGCTTGCAAAGTGACTTCTCGGGCGTCGTTGTCGTCAGCTCGCTATAATCATTGACTGAGCTGTTTCGGCGCCCTGGACTTGTTGGTTTATAAACTCGAATGCCCATAATTCATATCTCGTATCTACACCTGCAATTTTGTAGAACTCATTTAGAACAAGTCTATATGATAATCTGGTTCCAGAAAGACAACAGCTTTCTTCCAGGTCGGCGTCATACCAAAGGTTCTACCCCGGCGGCGATGCTTGCCTTTGCGGTTAGCGGTTCTAACCTTATCCACCTTAACGCCGTATATTTTCTCCACAGCATTCCTTATTTGGACCTTGTTGGCCTTGCGATTTACCTCAAAAGAATACGCACCCTTTGTATTGGCAAAGTGCATTCCCTGCTCTGTGATCAAAGGCCGGATTATTATATCATAGTCATCCACGCCGGTATTCTCTAATTCTTACTTGCCTGATCTCTACTCAAAACAGACAAGAACGCCTCTTTGGTAAACAGCATTTTGCGGTGGCTACAGATACCGGCAGCATTCAGTTCAGCCACAGGCATAACAGCAACCTTGGGAATATTCCTCGCAGACTTATGGAGGTTGTCGTCATAGTCGTTAGTTGCCACGAGACAACCGCGTTCAATTCCCAAATTGCTCAGGACACTCACAAAATCTTTGGTCCTGGGCGTCTCGAAGTTTAGCCCATCAACCACCACAACATCGTTACTCAAGAGCTTTGCCAGTATTGCCGAGTCTCTGGCCAGTTTTCTTTGTTTCCTCGGCATACGTTTGCCAAAATCTCTGGTAACCTTGGCGAAAGTGACGCCGCCGCCGACGCGTTTGCCGGTTCTGCGGTTACCGGCCCTGGCAAATCCCGTACCCTTTTGTCTGAATAGCTTCTTGCCCGATCCGGACACCATGCTTCTGCCTTTGGTTGTGGCTGTTCCCACACGTCTGTTAGCGTGATACATTACGATGGCCTGCTTAAGCAGAGCATACCTGACCGAGCCGCCGAAAGCCGACTCATCTACCTGCAAGCTGTCAACCTCTTGACCCTCTGTGTTGTGAACAGCCAACTCAATCATGTCTAAGCTTTCGCTCTCCGGTCGTTTAGCCCGTTTTGGCACTGCGGACGATGCAGTAGCCGCCGGCAGGGCCTGGTATGGGACCGTTGACAACTAATAGATTCTTCTCTTCGTCTACAGCCACCAGACTATGGTTTTTCGTTGTAATACGGTGGTGGCCCATATGCCCTGCCATTCGCTTGCCCTTTTTGGGGCTTCCGCCATGGCCGGCATCGCTGGCGAAACTCGATATTGAGCCTGGTGCTCTGTGCTTTCGTTCCGTCCCGTGGGAGGCCGGGAAACCAGCGAAACCGTGGCGCTTCATCACGCCGGCGAAACCTTTGCCTTTGCTCGTACCCACAACATCAACTAGCTCGTTTTCTCCAAACACTGATACAGTGATTGTATCTCCGACGTTATACTCTGGTTCGGCGTCATCCGGCAGTCGCATCTCTCTAACGAGTTTTTTCGGCGTCGTGCCAGCCTTCTGAGCATGTCCGATCTGCGGATTCTTCCTGCGCGAGGACTTAACATCATCATAGCCCAACTGAACAGCGTTATAACCATCTGTCTCGGTCGTCTTGACCTGCATAACGGTGCACGGGCCAGCCTCTATGACCGTAACGGGCACCAACTTGCCCGATTCGTCGTAGAGCCGAGTCATTCCAACTTTTTTTCCCAACAACATTGCCATCTTCTCATCGCCTGTTGCCATAAGTCCGATTCACCCAAGACGGGGCACCAATCACGCCTTTATCTTCACGAAGACGCCAGCGGGCACCACAAGGCGGTTCAACACTTCAGCAGTTCGTGCATTGGCATCATGAATGTCGATCAGACGTTTGTGAGTCCTCAATTCAAACTGCTCGCGAGATTTCTTGTCGATGTGAGGACTCCGCAAAACGGTGTATCTCTCAATACGCGTAGGCAGCGGCACAGGACCACTAACACGGGCATTGGTTCTGCGGGCGTGCTCTACTATCTCCTTGGCAGAGGCATCAAGCGTCCTGTGGTCGTAGGCCTCCATTCTAATTCTAATTCTTTCGCTTTCAGCAGCCATAATATTTCTCTGTGCTCCGTGCTACCTATTTTTGCAGGCATAAATCTGGACTGGACGCGCGTAAGCCGGTACCCGGACATCTCTGCCTGCTGCTAAAGCAGGGGGCCAAGCGTTACTTTGCTTGAAATTTGCACATTTCGAATTCATAGAATCTTGTCCCATACAAACTTATGAAGCAGAAGGCACAATGAAGGCAACTCTCAATGTACAGTTTTCCTGCTATACGCTAAATCTATGTCGTTTGATTTTGGCAGGAAAGGCCTTTCTGACAACAATTGACTATTGCTTCCAGTCTGATTCTTCAATAATCAATTGCCAAATTCGCCTTCCTTCAGAGTTCGGAGGGGGCCACTTCGCAACCCCTCTAAAAGCAAACCATTAGCTTTGGTGCATCCCTGAGCCTAACAGAATGCCAAAAAACCGTCCTTGACCACAAAAAAATGGATATGTGCTAGCCAACTGATTTACACACAAACCCATCCTTGGCAATGGCTTATATAGCCGAAACCCTGCACACTATTAGATAAATTGTCGTCTGTCAACAATATCTCGGCAAAAATCTTTGCTCAAAAACAAAAAAAACAGGATTCTTACAGGATGATCTGCTTGGCAATCTGTTCCGGAATCTTCTCATAACTGAGCGGCTCCATCGTAAAGGTGCCCCGACCCGCCGTAAGACCGCGAATCTCGCTCGAATACCCAAACATCTCCAGCAAGGGCACTTTGGCGTCGATCACTCGCATGTTTCCATGGACCCGACAATCCGTGATGACGCCTCTTTTTCCGAGTAGGTTGCCCTGAACCGCTCCGAAAGTGGCCTCCGGAACCACCGCTTGTAGCCACATCACAGGCTCAAGCAAAACAGGGTCGGCTTCCTTCAGTGCTTTTCCCACCGCAATCGCCGCAGCCTGTTCGAAAGCCAGGGCCGACGAATCCACCGAATGGAATGAACCATCAATTAACCTAACTTTAGCTCCCACAACAGGATAGCCCGCCAATACCCCACTGCCCAAGGCTTCCCTGGCCCCCCTTTCCACGGCGGGAATATACTCTCTTGGCACCACATCGGAACCCACTTCGTCCTCAAATGCCATCTCAGGATTCCAGTGCCCATCCTCAGTAAACAGCGGTTCAAGTACCAGGATAACGTGGCCATATTGGCCGTGACCGCCCGTTTGGCGTATGAATTTGCCTTCTGCCTCCGCCGGTTTTGTAATGGCTTCCTTGTAGGCTACCCTTGGTTTGCTGACCCTGACATTGACCTTTTTGTCTCTGACCAGCTTATGTTCGAGTATTTCCAGGTGCAGCTCACCCATTCCGCTGATGATGGTCTGGCCAGTCTCCTTGTCTATTGTGTACTCGAAGGTCGGATCCTCACGCCGCAAGGCACCGAGTGCATCCACCAACTTTATCTTTTCTGCCGCGGTCTTCGGTTCTATCGACATTGTGATAACCGTCTGGGCAAATGTGATGCTCGGCAAGAGGACCGGCTTTTTGGGATTGCAGATCGTATCACCCGTAAGACTCTGTTTGAGTCCGACAACTGCGACAATATCGCCCGCACTGGCTGAGTCCAAAATCTTCCGTTCGTCGGCGTGCATCTCAAATCTTCTGGTCCTATTTTCTCGCTTGTTGCGATTGGCATTCAGTACTCTGGTGCCGGACTTCAACGTGCCTTGATAGATCCTCAGAAAGCTCAAATCACCGTGCACATCGCTGGTGATCTTAAATGCCAGTGCAACCATACTTCCGTTGCGGTCACATTTAACTGGTATCTTCTTGCTTTTGTCGGTGGGTTTATATCCGGTCAGAATAGGTTTCTCCAATGGAGAGGGCAAATATGCCAAAACACCATCAAGCAGCCGTTGCACTCCGATATATCGTAAGGCTGAGCCGACGAATACTGGGTGAAGCTTATTGCTTAGAGTTCCTTTTCTAATCGCTCTGGTAATCATTTCGGCATCAACGGGCTTGTCGTGCACGAAACGATCCATCAACTCTCCGTCGTACTCGGCTGCGAGCTCAATCATCTGGTTTCTTTGCTGCTCTGCAGTTTCCCGCAATTCGGCTGGAATTTCAGTCTCTTGAAACGTTGCCCCCATTTGTTCGGCCTCGTAGAAAACGGCCTGCATCTTAACCAGGTCCACCAGACCAGCAAAGCCCCGCTCTTGTCTTCGACAAGAAGACGCGGGGCCGGCTCCAATGGGAATCTGCAACAGAATAGGATTGGCAAGGAGCTTGTCGCGAATGGTTTCAACGCTCATCTCAAAATCGGCACCGGTCTTGTCCATTTTGTTCACAAAGCAAAGACAGGGCAGATCGTATTTTTGTCCCTGTCTCCAGACGGTCTCGCTCTGCGCCTGCACGCCTTCACTGCCATCAAACACAGCTATAGCACCATCGAGAACACGCAGCGACCTTTC
>DAOWID010000104.1 GCA_030641115.1 Planctomycetota bacterium
ATTTTCTTAAATAATCGCTTAACTATTTGTTCAAGAACAACTTACTGTTTGACAAGAAAAAACCAAAAAACGATTTTTTCTTGTCAAAGTATGCCTAACCTGCAATTTTGCAGAAGCCTTTAAAAAACTTAAGCTAAGGAGAAAGTTATGAAAGCACTTCGACAAATTGGCTCGCTGGCCTTCGTGTTAGGCCTCTTCACTGTAGTATTTGCCGGGGTACCGTGGCACGTGATAGCTGCCGAGGATCCGGAAGTGCCCTTGTGGCTCCAGATAGCGGTTTTCTGCCTTCTGGGCGGTATCCTTGTCGTCCTGCTGACATTGGCCTTTGAACAATTGAAAAGCAGATCATCGCCAGAAGAACCGCCTGCTGCCGAGCTGGACGGTTCGGTTTTGCTATTGAATTCCGCGGAAGTGCCCAGCCGAGAGATAACGGAGATTCTCGGTCTCGTCCAGGGCCATACGGTATTTGCTATCTGGCTTGGCAAAGATCTATCGGCCATAGTCAGGCTGATCCTTGGTGGCGAATTGACTGAATACACAGAGATGATGGGAAAGGCTCGCACAGTAGCTACCAATAGGATGACTGCCCAGGCTGCCCAGTTGGGCGCGGATGCGATAATCAATGTTCGCTATATGACTACGAGTGTTGTGGGCAGTGCCGCCGAACTTTTAGTTTACGGCACAGCGGTCAAGCTCAGCGAGTAGACCCTCTTGCGGGCCCCTGGCCATCCCCAAGCTACGCTTGAGGCTGCCATCCGACGTGCAAAGTATTAGCTAATATTTGTTGCGGAAACAGGATTTGTCGTTCCCGCACCTTCTTTCGCAGGTATAAACTTGTCCCCGCGGAAGCGGGGAGCGGGAATCCAGTTTTTTAGCCCTGGACCCCTGCTCCTTCGACTTTGCTCAGGACAGGTTTCGCAGGGGTGACATTGTTAGACAGGAATCACTTATGACAGAGCAAACGATTCATCCACCCACCACTGCATCCCTCTCAAGACTCACAACAATTCAAGGCGACGACCGCTGCGTACTGACGGTCTATTTCCCCGGATCGCTCACCACCGGCCCGAAGGCTGCGAACAAACTGGCGGACCTGCCAGCCACCTTGCTTGGCGCCGAGAGCTTGACTGCCGACGAGGCCGAGCACCGGCGCCGCTCGTTGGAACTGTGGAGCATCACGGTTCGGAAAGTCCACTTTCCCGGCGCTTTGGGTTGGGTAGGCGTGGTGTCCTGGCTCACGGAGGACGTGGCATTTATGCAATTACCTGTCGCCGTGGAACCGGCTGCTTACCTGGACAACTCTCCTTTCCTTCTGCCGGCTGCCAGATTGCTCGACGACTTCGAGGCATACGCGGTGGTCTACGCGGACCATGCCCGCGCGACCATTTACCTCGCGGCCCTTGGCAAGCTGAAGGAAGCCGGCAAGTTACGTGGTGAGATCAAGAACCACGTACGCAAGGGCGGCTGGTCCCAGCAGCGGTACGAGCGTCGACGGGACAAGGAGATTCACCATTACTGCCGTGCCATCCTCGACAAGCTCCGGCAGCTTATCGAGAGCGAACGGTTGCGTCGGATCGTACTGGCCGGCGACCGGATCCTTTTGGGCGAATTGGAAAAACGAATGGCTCCCGGTATGCGCAAGCACGTCGTCTGTCGTCTCCCGATGGAGGACAAGAAGGGACCTCACGAGATCTTCCAGGAGACCCTACCATCTGCCGCAGAGCAGGAGCGACGAGAAGAGCGCTGGTTACGAGATGCCATCCGCAACGAGCACGGCGCCGGTGGCCGCGCCGTTGTAGGGCCTGCCGACACCCTTGCCGCGTTGAACGAGAAGCGGGTCCGCTGGTTGCTTATCGGTCCGATGAAGGGCGTGGATTTCTGGCGGTGCCCGGGATGCGGCGGCTGCGGGCTCGGTCGGCCCCCTGCCTGTCCGCAGTGCAGCCAAGCAACTTATGCCCAGTCCGCGGCAAACGAGTTCACGGACCTTGCGTTTGCCGGGGGCAGCCGCGTCGAATTCACCGGTGACGACCTGGCCGAGCTCGGCGGTGTGGGCGCACTGCTGCGGTGGTAGAAGGGCTTGGCCGAGCGATGCGATATAAGGCGTCTGCAGAATAGAAATTAAGCATATTTTGAGGATGAAAAGTAACCGTTCACGGGGCAAATGTGCCCTTGTATGTCATTGCGAGGTCCGCCTTTGGTCCGCCTACGGCGGAGCAATCTCAATCGTTACATTTCAGATTGCTTCGTCGTAACACTCCTCGCAATAACCTCAAAACGCAACTTATACCGCGTGAACGGTTACCTTGAGTTTTTGATGTTCGAAGAGTAACAATATGTTTGGTAAGGAGACAGGAATGAACCGTCGAGATTTTTCTAAACATGTTCTAATGCTTGGGATTGGTGCCGGCGCCGGCTTAGCAAAAGGCAATGAGGCAAGGGCCAAGAACAAAATCGGCAATTACTACGAGGAGCCGCCGAACAAATTGCCTATAAGGAAATTCGATGTGGTAGTAGCGGGGGCCGGCACAGCAGGTGTCGTGGCAGCTCTGGCTGCGGCACGTCAGGGCGCAAAGACCATATTGATAGAAAGGAAAGGTTACACGGGCGGCACAGCCACAGAAGGCGGTACTGCTCTTCATAGCTTCTATAACCTCTGGCAGACCTTTGACGTCGAAAAACGTCAGGTCGTGCGAGGGATTCCGCAGGAAATCATCGATCGCCTGATGAAAGTCGGCGGCTGTACGGGACACGCCGAGATGTCCAAAGGGTTCGATTTTGATTCCGTTTGCACCGCGATCGATACAGAGCTTTATAAACTTGTCACTATGCAAATGCTCGACGAAGCAGGCGTTTTCATAGCAGTCAATACCCTGTTGACGGGCGCCGTTACGGACGGCTCCAGAGTGAGGGGCGCAATCGTAGATAGCCGGTCCGGCAGAGAGGCTATCTATGCCAAGGCGTTCGTGGACTGCACGGCGTACGGCGATCTGGCCGCCTTTGCCGGCGCAGACTACAAGGAGCCCAACGATTATGCGTGCTGCAATAGTGTCGGCATCGGCAATGTGGATATCGATACGTATCATGAGTTTATAAGAGCGAATGGCCAGCCCAGCCAGATAGCCATGGGCATTCGCAGTGGCGAACCAGGCAAGGTCGTGCGTGTGCAGGGCCCACTCGGCCCAGAGTTTGCCGCAGAGGCAAGAAAAATTGGAATGTCCTCGGTTACAACAACCGTTCACGACAATTATTTCATGTTCATCAAGTGTAACTACAAAGTGCCTGGCTCGGTTATGAACAGGGACGATATGGCCAAGGCAGAGCTGGAGGTCAGAAAGCGCATGGCCAGGGCCGTGGAGCTGTTCAGGAAATACGTCCCCGGTTGCGAAAAAGCTTTCATGGCCAGGACAAGTCCGACACTCTGTATCCGCCGCGGCAGGCTCATCACCTGTGACTACGATATAACACACGAAGACGTGATCGAGGGCCGGCATTTCGACGACGATGTGATGGCGTACGGCTTTCACGATTCAGCGCCCCGCTTCCAAGTAAAAGATGGCGGCACGTACGGAATACCTTACAAAGCGCTGCGTGTAGCGGGCATAGACAATCTTTTGGTGGCTGGCATGATGATAACTTCCGACCGCAGAGCCCACATGTCCACCAGAAACACGGTAAGCTGCATGGGCCAGGGCCAGGCGACCGGCACAGCGGCCGCGCTCTGCTCCGCTAAAAACTGTGGAACACGCGAGCTTCGATACGCGCATTTGAGAGACGCCCTTAAAAAAGCCAGCGTCTATTTCGAAGCTTAAGGTGTCATCGCGCAATTCGCAGGCGAACCGCCGCCGCTAAGCTCGTCCGTTAGAGTTTTTGTGCCGGGGGTCTCAAGAAGGCTATGATGGCCTGTTGAGGGTCCAATTCTCTCCGGCTTATTTCTGGGCTTGTCATTCCGCACCCATTCGGCTGCGCTCAGGGCAGGCTTTGACGCCGAATCCAGACCCGCTGCTAATTTTGGATTCCTGCTTCGGCAGGAATGACAATCATCAATTGAGCAACGCCGGAACACTTGTCTGCCATGTCAATGCTTGTTCATACACCTTATCCTTACACAAAGGCCCGATTTCCTCCCGATCCACGGTGTTTTAATCTTGACTGTTGCCAGAGCGGCAACGGCTAAACGCGGGGTTGACGCGACACGGCCAAGCCAATAGAATGTGCCCTTTGATGCTGGATCGATGGTCGAGTATCATAACTGTCATTCTGAGGCGCAGCCGAAGAATCTCTTTTGCTTAGGCCAGATCCTTCGCTTCGCTCAGGATGACACGTGTCGAAAATCGAGGTCTGAGTATGGCAAAGATTAACGAGAACTTTCTGAAACTCCAGGCTGGATATCTGTTCCCGGAAATCAATAGGCGCGTGTGCGCATTCAAGGCCAAGAATCCCGACGCTAAAATAATCAGCTTAGGTATAGGCGATGTTACCCAGCCCCTGCCGCCGGCCATTATCGAAGCGATGCAAAGGGCTGTCGATGAAATGGCCGCCGCCGATACTCTCCACGGCTACGGTCCGGAACAGGGCTATGATTTCCTGATCGAGGCCATAATCGAAAATGACTACATATCCCGCGGCGTCGACCTTGATCTGAGCGAAGTCTTTATCAGCGATGGCTCCAAGTGCGATACAGGCAACATCCAGGAGATATTTGGCCAGGACAACATCGTTGCTATAACCGATCCATCCTACCCAGTCTATGTCGATAGTAATGTAATGGCCGGCAGAACCGGCTCAGCTAACAAAAACGGCCAGTATGACAAAATTGTCTATATGCCGTGTACCGCCGAGAATAACTTCATCCCTGAGCCGCCGCCCATGTCTGTTGATATTATCTATCTGTGCTTCCCGAACAATCCAACCGGAGCGGTAGCTACAAAAGAGATTTTGGCTAAGTGGGTCGATTTCGCCCGTACCAGCAAGGCGATAATCCTCTTTGATGCCGCTTACGAAGCCTTTATCACCGACCCTGACATCCCGCACTCCATTTACGAAATTGACCGGGCCAAAGAGGTGGCCATCGAGTTTCGCAGTTTCTCCAAGACGGCCGGCTTCACCGGCATAAGATGTGCCTTCACTGTCGTGCCGAAAGAGCTTGGAGCCTATGCCAGCGACGGCAGGGCGGTTGAAGTTAATCCTCTGTGGAATAGACGCCACTGCACGAAATTTAACGGTACCTCTTATGTTTCGCAGGTCGCCGCCACTGCCGTCTACACCGGCGAAGGCAAAAAGCAAACCAAGCGGATTATCGACCTTTATATGAACAACGCCGCCACGATTCGCGAATCGCTCGCTAAGTTGGGCTATCGGGTCTATGGCGGGGTGAATGCACCGTATCTCTGGATGAAAACACCGGACGGTTTTACCTCGTGGGACTTCTTTGACACACTGCTCCAGAGAGCCAACGTGGTGGGCACACCAGGTGCAGGCTTCGGCCCATCTGGAGAAGGTTACTTCCGCCTCACCGCCTTCGCCAGGCCCACCGACGTTAAAGAAGCAATGCAGCGTATAGCGCGTAGCGTTTAGCCGTCGCCGCCACGGCGACGTAGAACATTTAATGTTTAGCCCCCCAATTTATTGGGGGGTCATCAGAAGAGCAGAATTCAATGCGCAACCAGACGGCAGCCTACATCGGATTGGGCAGCAATTTAGGCAACAGACACGACTCTATCGATAGAGCCCTCAAGATGCTCGCCGAAAGCGAGCAAGTCGAGGTCGCCCGCGTCAGTGACGTAGTGGAGACCGCTCCGCTCGGGCAAGCAGACCAGCCCAAGTACCTAAATGCCGTCGCCGAAGTAAGGACCACCCTGAGCGGCGAAGATCTTTACGAGAGGCTGATCGACATCGAGGCCTCGCTTGGCAGAGTCCGGCGAGAAAAATGGGCATCCAGGACTATTGATTTGGACCTTCTTTTGTTTGGCCGGGACGTCATAAATCTGCCACATCTGACAGTCCCGCATTCGCAAATGCACCTGCGCTCATTTGTCCTGAGCGGTCTCTGCCAGCTCGATCCCAATTTGTTGCATCCTGTACTAAATGAGCCGGTCAATGAATTGGCTGCCAGATTAGCTGGTTCAGATTTTGTTCTGAACCCTGACCAGCCACAGCTTGTCAGCGTAGCGGGCATTATCGGGGTCGGAAAAACGACCCTGGCCAAGACGCTATCGAGCTACTTTGGTTGTAAGCTGCTGCTCGAGCCTTACGATACAAACCCCTACATGCCGGACGTCTACGCCGGCAAGAAGGAGTTCGCGCTGGATTCACAGTTATATTTTCTGACCAGCAGAATTTGCCAGCTAAGCGGTGACATGTTATCACCCGGCCAGTTCCCTGTAACTGACTATGTCTTCGATAAAGAGCTTATCTATGCTCGGCGTCTGCTCGACAACCAGCAGCTCGATCTATATGAGAAGCTCTATTACCCTTGCAGTGCACAGGTCACCGCCCCGGTACTGCTGCTATATCTTCGTGATTCCGCGCAGAAATGTCTCGAACGTATCCACGACCGTAACCGTCCTTACGAACAGCGGATTCAACTGCAGTTTTTGGAGGCTCTCACTTTTGACTACGAGCGACTCTTTGCGGACTGGAAAGTCTGCCCGGTTATCCGCATATCAGTGTCGCAGTTCGATTGTGCGCGGCATAGCGATATCGAGCATTTAGCAAAACAAGTAAGACATTACATTGCTTGCTCTTCTGTCATTGCCAGTTCGCCACAGGCGGACGAAGCAATCTAAAACGTGATGGGTATGAAATGGAAGTTGCAGAAACGGTATCTTCGGTCAGAGGTCTGGTAGAAGCCGCCCGCAGACAAGGCAAAACGATCGGTCTTGTCCCGACAATGGGTGCACTGCACATCGGCCATGTCTCTCTAATCGAGGCCGCGGTCCAGCAAACGGATTTTGTTGTCGTCAGCATCTTTGTCAATCCTACGCAGTTTTGCCCCGGCGAGGACCTTGCAAAATATCCCAGACCTTTCGATGCTGACTGTGAAATTTGCAGAAAGGCCGGTGCCGATGTCGTTTTCGCTCCCACCGCCGACCAGATGTATCCTGCCGAGAATCTCACCTGGGTGACCGTTGAGAAGTTGACCGAGCCGCTTTGCGGGCAATTCCGGCCTGGACATTTTCGCGGCGTCACCACCGTCTGCGCCAAGCTGTTTAATATTGTCGGTCCTGATGTTGCATTTTTTGGTCAGAAGGACGCCCAGCAGGCCATTGTCATCAAGAGAATGGTTGCTGATTTGAATATGCCTCTGGAAATTGTTATCTGCCCCACAGTCCGCGAGCCGGACGGCTTAGCCGTAAGTAGCAGAAATCAATACCTAAACCCAGAGCAGCGCAAAGACGCAACTTACGTTTACAAGTCCCTTCAAAAATGCCAAGAGATGATCGACGCCGGCGTCACGGACACTCAGAAAATCTTGACCGAGATGCGGAGAGTATTACAGCAGGTCCCGTCAATAGAGATAGAATACGTAAGCATAGTTGATGTTGGGACGCTCCAAGATATTGACAAGATTGCCGGCAAAATCCTCGCAGCCGTGGCCGTCAACATTGGCCCAGCCCGACTCATCGACAACATTCTGGTAGACTCGAACAGGTAATAATGTATAATGGAAATTGAACTTGTCATTGCTCAAGACTCAGAGGTTTGCTATGAGACAGTTTAAGATTGTTGTGGAAAAGCATCCCGATGGCTATGTAGCCTATCCATTGGGTCTCAAGGGGGTTGTTGTTGGCCAGGGAGACAGCTATGAAGAGGCACTTTCTGACGTGAAGTCCGCAATTCGTTTTCATATTCGGACCTTTGGAAAAGAAGTATTAGCGGCACATTAAACGGGGTCAGATTATTTCTTAAGTAAAGCCGTAATTTTTCTGTAGTGTGGATTGAAAGAGAGTAAGCGATTTTCGACGCTGGAAGTGTATCAAAACGTCGTGTTATCATGTTGGGACATCGTAGAGAATGAAAGAAGTCCTGTCTTTTGCTGAGATTAAGAAGCGTTTTGATTCTGAATGGGTGCTTCTTGCAGACCCGGAAACTGATGATGGTTTGAAGATTAAACGAGGTATAGTATTATGGCATAGTAAGAATAGAGATGAGGTGTATAGAAAGGCAAGAGAGATACGCCCAAATCATTCTGCTATTTTATACACGGGCAAATTACCTGACGATGTAGCAGTGGTATTATGAAGATTAAATTTGATCCTACCTGCGGTTTAATCGTTATCCCCACTCGATTGCTATGAACACTAAGACAAGTCACGAATCATGTTTGTAAAGATGTTAAGAAGCAAGCTACACGGTGCGACTGTTACCGACGCAAAGCTGCACTACCCCGGCAGTATAGCGATTGACTCTGTCTTGATGGAGGCAGCAGGAATTTTGCCTTATGAGTCTGTTTTGGTCGCCGACTTAAACAACGGCAACAGGTTGGAGACCTACGCGGTATCCGCCGAAGCGGACTCCGGCCAGGTCGTGATTCTGGGTCCAGCCGCTCGCCTGATTAAGCCGAAAGACGTCATCATCGTCTTTAGCTTTGTGTTTTGCACGCCGGAAGAAGCGAAAGCATTAGAGCCAAAAGTCATTGTTCTCGACAAAAACAATAGAGTCAAAGAAAGCAATTAAGAATTCGTGGCTTAGATGGGACACGAGCGGCGAGCCACGTCGAAGATACGCTGCGGCGGAAGACACGGAATAAATGTATCCCGAACTTTTTGAGGTACCATTCATTCATGTGACCGTGAAAAGCTATGGCCTGATGATGGTCATCGGCTTTCTCGCAGCCGTTTCGGTGATAAGGTATCTGAGCCGCGATATCACCCCCAATCCTCAGTACATTACCAACGCCGCCCTTTACTCACTGATAGCCGGTGTGGTGGGGGCTCGTCTGTTTTATGTTTTCCATCACGCCGACCAGTTCCATGAAACGCTGATGTCGGTCTTTGCTATTTGGCACGGTGGTCTCGAGCTCTTGGGTGGTGTAGTCTTGGCCATCGCCGTCATCTTTTTCTACCTTTGCTATCATAAGCTGCCCATCCGCCGTTACCTTGACATCCTTGCTATCGGCCTGATGCTCGCATTGGTCTTCGGCAGAATCGGCTGTTTCCTGAACGGCTGCTGCTTCGGCAAGCCGACAGACCTGCCCTGGGCCGTCCGCTTCCCATACGGCTCATTTGCCTACAGGAGTCAAATATATCCCAACCTCACGAGG
>DAOWID010000096.1 GCA_030641115.1 Planctomycetota bacterium
AAGCTTCTGTGGACTGTCAAGGATCCTGGCGGGTACCGCACTGCTCATCAGCCCCGGCCGATAGACATAGACAGGGATGGGCGCGATGAGATTATGGCCGGCTACGCGATGCTCAACTGCGACGGCTCTGTTCGTTGGGTATTCCAATCAAAGAAGGTCGATCAGGGGCGTGGACATCTGGATTGTGTGCGGGTTGTGCGCCGGGGTAAGAAGCCTGAAGATTTTCGGCTGGCGCTTACCTGCTGCGGTGCGAATAACATTGCCCTTATCGATGGCAATGGCAGAGTATTGTGGGAGATTAGCGGTCATCACTTCGAGTCGATTGATGTGGGCAGAATCATGCCGAATCACCCTGGTGTGCACATCCTTGTTGACATTGACCATCAGCCGTTAGGTAAGAGCCCGATGTGGGTGCTGGATGAAAAGGGCGTGCTGCTGGGACAGATTGTGACCGACTACAGCCGGCATCATGCCCTGTTGGATTGGACCGGTGACGGAGTGGACGAAATTCTTGTGGCGCACAACGGCGGTCTCTACAACCATCGGGGCGAGCGTATCGGCACATTCGTGACGCCGAAGGTGGGAAAACAAGGTAGGACAGTCGGTGAGAAGAGCGTCCTTGTCGGTGACATGACCGGTGACGGCATTAGTGATGTGCTGCTGGTAGATACCGAGGCAGTGTATATTTTCAAGAACGAGAATGGGCGACGAGCCAAGGGGCGTATCCGGCTTGGAACCGAATTCAATTTCACACTTTATTAGGGCCACGAAAGTTACTGTTTGCCCAGGAGGCCAGTTGAGTCATTAAGTGAGAAGGCTTCTGCAATTTTGCAGAACTCATATTAAGTGAAAGAAAAGGAGAAAATAATGTTAGGGAGATTTCTTATTGCTGGATGTACAGGGGTCTTGATGTTGTCAGTCGGTTGTCGCAAGGCTGCGGAGGAGCAAGAGGCAGCTCCGGACACGACCGAGGCGGGATTCGTGCAAATCTTCAACGGTAAGGACCTGAGCGGGTGGGAGACGAGCGGAGAGGCCAAGTGGGTTGTCGAAAACGGCACACTTGTGGGGACGCAGGGTGACGACAACGCGCCCGGTGATCTGTTTACAACAGACACGTATAAGGATTTTGTTGTGAGCGTTACGTACCGGGTTGAGTGGCCTTGCAACACCGGTGTTTGGTTCCGGTACCAGTCACCCCAGATAGCCTACCAGGCTGACATTCTTGAGTACAAGGAGCCGGAGTGCTATTCGGGCACGCTGTACTGTCCCGGCAAGATGTTTCTTGCCATGAATACCGACAAGACCTTAGTTGACCGCGAAGGCTGGAACACGATCAAAGTCCGTGCTGAGGGAGACCACATCCAGATATGGCTTAATGATCGGCAGGTTGCGGACGTGCACGATGACACCAGCGATTCGGGCAAAATCGGCTTTCAGGTTCATCCGGGTGACGTGTTCGGGCCAATGAAGATTGTCGTCCGCGAGATGTTGCTAAAATCGCTGTGAGTGGTTAGCGTCGTCGCTACGACGACGGCTAAGCAATCCCGGTAAGGTCAAGCTGAAGATTCTGCAGGGGCCTCGTCCTGGATGTAGTCTTTCACAGGGTATCTTCTGGCAATTGGAATAAAGAGGACCGCTGTGGCCAGCATCACGATTGTGAAGAACCAGTAGTAATTGGCACCGGCCAGCATGCGTGAGCCGTATCCGTGTTCTTTGAACGAGTTGACAATTGCGGTGAAGGCATTTCCGAGTGAAATCGACAGGAGAAAGACTGCCATAATGAATGACTTCATTTTCTTTGGGGCCTGCGTGTATGAAAACTCAAGGCAGGTGATGGAAACCATGACTTCTGCGGCGGTAAGGATCACATAGGCGAAGAACTGCCAACCGACACTTGGTTTCCCACCGGCGGTTATATGAGCTTCAATTAGTGCCGGGACAACAAAAGACCCTGCCGCCATAAACAGCCCAATACCAATTTTACGCAGTGCCGTCAGTGGGAATACTTTGTCGATAGCAGGATAAATCACATAAGCAAAGAGCGGAATCATGACCATTATGAAGAATGAGTTGATAAATTGAGGCTGTTCGGGCAGCCATGTAATCCACAACCATCTGAGGTTCATTTCTCTGGCCTGGAGGACCCAGGTCGATTGTGACTGGTCGAAGAGTGCCCAGAATGGCGCAACGAACAGGTAGACAATGCACAGCTTGCCGATGGCTCTGATTCCTTCGCCACTGAAGCATTCTTTGACGAATTCCACGCCGGCGCGGGGGATATGAACGAATTTTTTCCGGCCGAGCCAGAATGCGACCGTAGCGATAAGCATCAACGCCGCTGGGACACCGAAAGCTACCCGGATTCCGTAGTGATTCCGCAGCCAGGGACAGAGCAACATCGAGATGCACGCTCCCAGATTGATGGCAAAATAGAACCAACTATACATTTTTGACATCAGATGCTCGTTTGTTTTTCCGAACTGGTCGCCAACATTTGCAGAAACGCAGGGCTTTATCACTCCGGAACCTATTGCAACGAGGGTTAGGCCGATGGCAAGCCCAACGCGGGTCATATCAGAGACCAGAGCGAACATACCGAGGCAGTAGATGATTGAGAAAAAAATAATAGTCCTGTACTTGCCTAACCAGATACCGGAAATCAGGGCACCGAGAAGGGGTGTAAAATAGACGGCAGCCTTGAAGAGGTGAAAGTATTTGTTGGCTTGTTCTTCGCTCATGAAAGCCAGCGTTCCGTCTCGGGCCAGGAGGGAGGTTGTCATAAACATGACCAAAACAGAGGTCATGCCGTAGAAACTGAAACGTTCGGCAGCTTCGTTAGTGAGAATGTAGGGAATGCCAGCGGGCATTTTTTTTGATGGGAGGGGTGCTATCAGGTATTCGCTCTTGGCCATGGTAGCTTATGTGATTTCCTTTATGCACAAAGACATATTAGTTTTTGCTGGTTGAGTATAGTACATGTGTTTGCGCCGAACATCAAAGGAGAAATTGCCAAACGCTGCAAATTAAGAAGGATTAGAGATTGGCAGTCGAAGGTCGGCAATCACGGCCAAGAGTGCTGATCCAAAATCGACTTGATTTCTATGCTGTGCTTCTGTTTAATGAGACACTAATCGGAATAAGTATTCGGCGATACATTTTGCTGCGTACTGCGAAATGGAAGCCGAGGACACGACAAAAATCTGAAAGGAGCAGCAGACTATGAGCAGCGCCAAGGAAGCTGATGTGAGCAA
>DAOWID010000170.1 GCA_030641115.1 Planctomycetota bacterium
ATCTCTCACCGTTTATAAGGCGTGTCGATTTGATTGCCACTAATCCTTTTCCGGTTGATGGCGCCACAGGTGTGATCTCGCCACTGCTTCAGTGGACGTCGGGAAAGACGGCGGCCTTTCACGATGTGTACCTTGGCACTAATCCGACGCCCGGTCCGGCTGAGTACAAGACCCGCCAGCTCGCAGCCTGGAACATGTATTACCATCAGGCCGGTTTTGTTCCAGGGACCACCTACTACTGGCGGATCGATGAGGTCGAAGCCGACAGCACTACAATACACACCGGTGATGTCTGGAGCTTTACGGCTGCGCCATATACCGCCTATAATCCTGATCCGCCCGACGGCACCAGATATGTGATGACCGATTCCGATCTCAACTGGGCTGCGGGCGCCACTGCGGCTACGCACGATGTGTACTTCGGCACCGATGAGACCGAAGTGGCAAATGGTACAGGTGGTACGTTCAAGGGCAACGAGTCATTTGCGACCTATGAGCCCGGGACCCTTCTGGAGAACACCAAGTACTACTGGCGGATCGACGAGGTCGAGAGTGACAACACCACGAAACACACAGGCGAGGTCTGGAGGTTCTCAACAGACGTTGTCCCCATTACCGACCCCGATCTTATCGCGTGGTGGAAGCTTGATGGGGGCTTTGGCGATACTGCCTTTGACTGGTCCGGTTATAACAATCACGGGACCATCGGTGGCACGCCGGACTTTGTGCCCGGCTATGACGGCGATGCGCTCGACTTTGACGGCTTAGGTGATTACGTTGACGTTGATGGCACACTTGTGACTGGTGACTTCACGCTAACCATGTGGATTCGCCCTCGAGACATACCGTATGGGAGCGGTTACTACGCCGTGTTGCATAACGATGCCTGGAACGCCGGTTCCGTTCACGTCCATCTAAGGGCTAACACCAGTCTATTCAATGCTGATATAAACAGCGGGCCAGGTGTAACTTCAACTACTGTTCTGCAAGAAGGCGAATGGTACCATTGTGCGGTAACGGTCACCACCGCCGGCGGCAATGCCTCGAACCTCTACATCAACGGCGTGTTCGAAAGCTCAGGCTCGGGTGGTGATGGAGTTCCCTATTTAGGTCCTATGGACATCGGCGCTTACCAGAATGGCGCGTCGAGACATTACCATGGTCTTATGGACGATATTCGCATCTACGACAAGATGCTAACGGCGGCTGAGATTCCCGACACTATGAGAGGCGACCCGACACTTGCCTGGAAGCCCAGGTCGGCTCATGGCTCAGTACCGGACATCGAACATGCAACGCCCCTTACGTGGTCGCCCGGAGAAAACGCGGCCAAGCACGATGTGTACTTCGGCACCAATAGAGACGCTGTACTCGATGCCGATACGACAACAACGGGCATATATCGAGGCCGACAAGATCCTAACACCTATACTCCGCCCGAAGGTGTTGAAATGGGCCAGATTTACTACTGGCGGATCGATGAGTTCAATACCGATGCGACAATCAGCGAAGGCAGAGTCTGGAACTTCACGGTAGCCGACTATCTTATCGTGGACGATTTTGAGCCCTACGACGACTACTGTAACAGGATATTCTATATATGGCCGGATGGATGGGGTCACTCTGGTGATGTCAGTTGCGGTGTCCCGCCCTACGGTGGCAACGGTACTGGCTCGACTGTAGGTTACCTTGCAGAGCCCTATGCCGAGCAGACTATCATTCACGGGGGCAAGCAGTCGATGCCGCTTGAGTACGTCAACGATGCTTCGACCGGCAAAGCCCTTTATTCAGAGACCGAACGGACGTTTGGCACCCCGCAGGATTGGACCAGGCATGGTGTTAAAGCATTGTCGCTGTGGTTCAGGGGCTATCCGGCATCTGTTGGCAGCTTCAACTACGATCCGGCAGGCGACATCTACACGATGACCGCTGATGGCTGGGATATCTCCGGCACGGGTGATGGGTTCCACTATGCCTTTAAGCGGCTGTCGGGCGTCGGCAGCATTCAAGCGCAGGTGCTCAGCGTGGATAATACGAACACCTGGGCCAAGGCCGGCGTGATGATTCGTGAGGACCTGGACCCGAACTCTGTGCACGCAATGTCGTTTGTCACACCTGGTCAGGGCGTTTGCTTCGAGTATCGTCCCCAGAAGGGCGTGGACAACGTAAGCAACGCAGCAGACCGGCAAACTGGAATTACCGCTCCGCACTGGGTGAGAATCACCCGCAGCGGTAATGACTTTACATCTGAGCATTCCGCTGATGGGTTCGCCTGGACTACGCTGGGTACGCAGAACATCCCCATGGCCAGTGATGTCTATCTAGGCTTGGCGCTGACCAGCCATACCACGGGTGCAACCTGTGAGGCCACATTCTCCGATGTAACCATTACTGGCACCGTTACAGGGCAGTGGCAGTCACAGGACATTGGCATAACCAGCAATGCTGCTGAGCAGCTATATGTGGTTGTGGAAGATAGTACCGGCAAGAGTAAGGTAGTGAACCACCCGGATCTCGATGTAGTGCAGTCAGACACCTGGCAGGAGTGGAATATCGACCTGAAACAGGTTAGCAACGCCGGCGTGAATCTGGCGAGTGTCAAGAAGATGTATATTGGCCTCGGCGATAGGAACCTTCCGAAGCTTGGTGGCGCAGGCATGTTGTACATTGACGACATCGGGCTGTATCACCCCAGATGCTTCCCCGATCTCATAAAACCTGCAGCCGATTTCAGCGACAACTGCGTCGTTGACTATCCGGACCTTGAGATCCTTGCGGATAACTGGCTGCGGATCGTCTGGGATAGTACTGGTGGCCATGATGGCGGCTCCCTCGTATTTGGCCCAACCGGTGACTATGTAGCCATTGAAGACCTGAGCTACAGCAGCTCCGGCCTTACGGAAGTTACGGTCTGTGCGTGGGTTCGTACCGACAGCGAGGCCGACCAGTACATTGCCTCGTTTGACCGCAACGAGTACTGGCGCCTGGAGATCAACGGCAACGGCGGTGGTCCCGGCCAGGTAGGTTGGGACGTGATGACTGATACGGGTCAGGTCGATTATGGCAGTGCCGCTCGTGTCGACGATGGGCAGTGGCACCATGCTGTTGGCGTGTTCGACAACGGCACGCTCACGATCTACATCGACGGTAGTCCGGAGTCTCCGGCGACGGGAGGCGCAACCTTTGGCACTGGCAACACCCGTTTTGGCTTCCTGGGTGCTAACTCCGAAGCAACTGTCTTTGACGGAAGCAGGGGCGGCGGCAATCCTGTTCAGCAGCTCGATGACTTCCGCATCTATGACTATGCTCTGCCGCCAGGTCCTATTGTGGCTCTGTATAATGGGACAGGACAGCCCGTTACCAGTCCGATTCTCTGGTACAAGTTGGATGAGACCTCAGGAAGCATTGCTGCTGATTCTTCGGGCAATGGCTATGACGGCCATCTGGTGTTTAGCTGGTTCGACATGAACATGCATGATGACACCACGATCAACTTCAAGGATTATGCTGTCCTGGCAGACACGTGGCTTGAGGAGATACTGTGGCCATAGCAGTAGAGTGTTGATGTAAGGCTGAGTAGTCAGCCGAAGATTTTGCACCAATCCGGGGCCTATACTGTTTAACTCGGTATAGGCCCCGATCGTTTCTGCTCAATGTGCGCCGGCCTTACAGGAAGATTGTGCGCCGAGAACACAGTGGCAGGGACAAGCCCCGGGCACGTTTGGGTGCTAAATACAAAGACGACCACAGCGCGAAACCCCTGACTTAAATTTTTGGCATTGTCACTTCAGTTATCCATGTTTATACTCTAAAGCGCCGTGATTGGGAGCGTGCTCTCAGTCTGCTATTCACCATTCTTAGTTTGTGATATGGCGTGTTGAGTCTGAAGCCTGGCGTATGATTCAACGAATATTGAGCTTTTATACCAAGTACTTTGCCGTGGCTCAAGTGACGGGCATTATTCTGGCGACGGGAGTAATCTTGAATATTTATGGGATGTTGGTTGGGTACGGCGTGGGATCAGCCTTTCGAATGGCTGTGCAGAGGAGGCGGACATTAGCGATTGAGATTGGGATGCAGAATGCCGGGCTGGGGACTGTCTTGGCGCTGGCACATTTCGGCGAGAAAGGCCCGAGGGTGGCGCTGCCAGCAGCAGCCTTCGTGTTCATCTGCATCATTACGGCATCGGTAATGGCAGAGGTCTGGCAGAGACAGCCAGGCGAAGTAGTAGCGGAATAAATATCCTGTATTAGCGAGAGATTGTTGCATTTTGCCGATATAAAGACTATAATCTCAGCCGACTATCCGGTTCTGTAGGTTTTGGTGGGCAGTCTTGGTTTGGCTGCCCCTTAGTTATGTGTGCGTATCTCGATTGGAAGAAGTGATTGAGGAGATTTGAATATGGGTTGTAATCTGGCAATTGCGGGGGTCACGGGAGCAGTTGGGCAGGAATTTTTGAAGATCCTTCAAGAGCGGGATTTTTCATTTGATTCGCTCAAAATGCTTGCAAGCAGCCGATCGGCCGGTAAGAAAATCGAATTCAAAGGCAAGCAATACGTCGTTGAAGAATTGACGAAAGACAGCTTCGGGCGGGTCGATATAGCACTATTTAGCGCTGGTGGAGCGCGAAGCAAGGAATTTGCGCCGGCGGCAGCTAAAGCCGGCGCGGTAGTGGTTGATAATACGTCGGCGTTCAGGATGGACCCTGATGTGCCACTGGTTATTCCAGAAATAAACCCGCAAAAAATCCAGGAGCATAAAGGCATAATTGCCAACCCAAACTGTTCAACAATCATCGGTATTGTGCCGGTCTGGCCTTTGCATAGGGCGAATCCGGTCAAACGAATGGTCGTGAGTACCTACCAGGCTGCAAGCGGAGCAGGGATGTCGGCGATGCTGGAGCTGGAAAGTCAAACGCGCGAGATACTCGACGGGAAAGAGCCGACCTGCAAGGCCTTTCCCTATCAAATAGCATTCAACGCTTTCAGCCATAATTCGGAGCTTGGGCTGAGCGGTTACAACTTAGAAGAGGTGAAGATGGTCAATGAGACCAGAAAGATCTTTGACTGTCCCGATATTGCGATTACCTGCACGTGCATTCGTGTTCCGGTGTTCCGGGCGCATTGTGAGAGCATCAATCTGGAATTCACCGATCCGATGACGCCCGATGAGGTTAGGGACCTTCTGAGCACCGCACCAGGCGTGTTGGTGTTGGACGACCGCGAAAATAACCGTTTCCCAATGCCTATCGATGCTGCGGGCAAGGATGATATCTTCGTTGGCCGAATCAGGCAGGATGAGTCGATCCCTGAGAATCGCGGCATCAATATCTGGGTTGCCGGCGACCAGTTGCGCAAAGGGGCGGCGTTGAACGCTATCCAGATCGCAGAGAAGTTGCTCTGAGCACTCAGCCCGTTAGAGGCTGCTCATTAGACGGCCAAAGGGAAAGTCTCTAATGGGTAGAAAAAAAATCTCTAATGGGGCCTACAATGGCCGTTCGCAATGTAAAATTGACGATTGCATACGACGGCACGGAATATCACGGCTGGCAAATCCAGCCTGGGCTGAGAACCATTCAGGGGGTGCTTACCGAGGCAGTTCGAGACCTGCTCGGCTGTAAAGTCAGAGTCTGCGGGGCGAGTAGAACGGACGCAGGAGTGAGTGCTTTAGGGCAGGTCGGCCTTATCCAAATCGATTCGCCGATACCGACAGAGAATCTGGCCGGAGCAATTACAGACAGACTTGGCCCTGATATGGCAGTCGTTGAAGCAGTCGAAGTCCCGCGGGGATTCGATGTGATTGGGGCGGTGAAAAGGAAATGGTACCGCTACACTATTTTCACGGGCGCGGTTCGGCCGGTTCTGCAAATAAGACACTGCTGGCATGTGTCGAAGAAGCTCGATACGGCCGCTATGAGCAAAGCTGCGAAGATGTTAGTTGGCGAAAAGGATTTCAAATCCTTCGCATCGGCAGCAGATAAGCGGGACAGCTCCGTGCGGACCATCTTTCGATGTGATGTCACTTCGTCGCGCGTTGTGCGTAGTGTGTCGTGCGAAAAACCGGTCGCGGATGTGTTAGATAATACGCAGTACACAATGCGCAATACGCAATACGAAGGTTGTTGGGTATATGTTGATGTGCAAGGCAACAGCTTCTTGTATAATATGGTCAGAAATATCGTTGGGACTCTTGTCGAAGTTGGCACCGGCAGATGGAAGCCAGAAAGAATAGACGAGATTCTCGAAGCGAGGGACAGAACCGCAGCAGGGCCGATTGCTCCGGCTGCAGGATTGTGTTTGATGCGCATTGAATATTGAGAATCGTTCATATAATAACGCGATTGATACTCGGCGGGGCGCAGGAGAACACTCTTATCACCTGCAATCTTTTAGCTGAGCGGGGACACGATGTCACACTTATCACCGGGCCGGCCATTGGTCCCGAAGGCGAGTTATTTGACCAGACCAAGAACCAGAAATATGACGTAATAGTCCTGGACAAGCTCAGACGTGCCGTTGACCCTGTCAAGGATTCCATCAGCTATTGCCAAATCAAAAAGCACCTGCGGCGTATCCAGCCCGACATTGTCCACACCCATTCGGCAAAGGCGGGGATACTTGGGAGATTCGCGGGCTACAGCCTTAAAGGAGAATGGACAGAGAATTTGCCGGCCACAGTACATACGATACACGGACTCGCGTTTCATCCTTACCAAAGCAGGTGGCTTAACAAGTTCTACGTCGCCATCGAAAAATCCGCTGCGAAGCGAACGGATTTGTTTATCAGCGTTGCTGACGCGATGACGAAGCAGGCACTTGCTGCTGGCATCGGTCAGCCCGAACAGTTTGTCACGGCCTACTCGGCTATTGAAGAAGAGGATTTCTTGGAGTTGATACCACAAGGGCAGAAGAACGATTTCCGTAGAAAATACGAAATTCCTGAGAACGCCATCGTGCTTATCACCATCGCACGGCTCTTCATGCTCAAGGGACACGACTACATTATTGAATCTGCAAGGCAGTTATCGAAGCGATTCGAAAATGCCTTTTGGCTGTTTGTTGGCGACGGGAATCTCGGAGACCATTACAAAGAACAGATTGGGCAATTGGGATTGGCTGATAGAATCAAATTTACCGGCCTTCTGCCGCCGAGCGAAATTCCACTTGCGATACAGTCTTCGGATATTCTTGTACACTGTTCGCTAAGAGAAGGGCTTGCGAGGACTCTGCCGCAGGCAATGCTGTGCGGCAGGCCAGCTATATCGTTCGATGTTGACGGCGCAAAGGAGGTTGTAAACGAGAACACCGGCCGGCTAATTGAGCCGAAGAATATCGAGCAACTCACCGAGGCCAGTGCGGAACTGATAGAGAGTGAAGATTTGAGGCGGAGGCTCGGTGAACAAGGCAGAGAATCTGTGAAAGAAAAGTTCGCACCAGATGGAATGGTTGATACTATTGAAGCAGTCTATCGCAAACTGCTGAAGCGGTAGACAAGAATGCTAATGCTTATGACAATGGAGTAAAAAGATGAATGAGATGGTAAGTTTCTGTGGTTTGCTATGCAATGAGTGCGGTGCATTCATCGCAACAAAGAATGATGATGACGAAAAGAGGGCAGAAGTGGCGCAACTGTGGTCAAAACAGTATAAGCTTTTAAATCCCATCTTTCGGGGTGAGAGTATTTAAAGCAAATTAAGCAACTTGCTCAGGTTATATTAATAGTGAATATTTATTGCTTCTGTGTGAAAGGAAGGTGAATATGAAAAAACATTTAGATCAAAAAAATCACCCTGACTTAATCAGAATAATTGCTTTTCGCATAAATAGTGCCTTCCTTACTATCTTTGTTACGGTCCATCGCAGTAAAAATTTTTCTCCTAGCCATCTGTGCTTAAATAACTTACAGCGGTTTTGGCAAGTGTCCAACTTTTTCAAAATTAGTTATATCCGGCCTTCTTGTTTTTCGCCGTCTCCGCTTTTCGCCGCCTTCGTAAGAAGGTGAGGTGGCCAAAAGAAAGGGACGGTGAAAAACTAAATTCGCCGGATTCGTTAGAGCTGTCCTTAAATCTGAAATCCTGTCTGGTTCCGGCTCGTCCGAGTTAGGATTTAGTGCTTAGAATTTTGATTCAAAAGCTCTATCTCCAGACTTAAGTGGCGCTGTAGTACTAAGTCACATCATTTTGCGGTGGACTTGGCTGATAGGTTCCTGAAGCCTGTTCACCGCCCGTCTTTTTCGATTCGGGGCCCGCTTGCGATGCCGAAGGAGGTGTGGCTGGAGGAGCTGGACCTCGTTGGTTGAGATCGAGGATTTCTTTTAGATTGTACTGGGCCAAAACACTTCGCTGGGACTGAGTTATCTGCTTAAGGGTCTGACCCTGCTGAGCTGTTGACTGTGCGAAGCCTGCTGTCGCTATAGCTCCGGCAATGTCGGACAATTTGATATTGGCCGGCTCTTTTGCAAGTATAAAGCCTACAGCGGGGTCGGACGTTTTTACCAGAAGACTGCTATTAACAAGGTGATTCAGGAGTCTATCGCCAAGCTCAGCAGGAATGTCCAATTTGCTGCAGATAACCTCCGCTGCAACGGGAGCGCTACTTGCTTGAAATGCGCCGGCAATTTCGCGCATGATGTTTATGGCGGTAATGTCGTTGGCTATGAAGTATTGCTCTGTTTTCTTTGCCGCAGTAATCTCGGCGGCGTCCAGCGTCTTTAAGTGTTGAGTGGTGAATGTCAACTGCAAACCGAAGAGCACGATGAGCCAAGTTATGAAGATCCAGAAGACGCTTAGCGGGATAAGGCCCAGCACTCCATAAACCTTACTATACGGGATGAATTCCGTGACGTACTGGCCGAACCCCCACTTTGCGACCGCCCAGACCAGAGCGGCAACCGCTGCTCCCCAGATAGCTGCTCTTGCGTGGACTTTTGTGTTCGGCAAAACAAAGTAAAGCAGGAAGAACGCTACAGCCGCCACAACATACGACAAAACGGCGGGGCCAATGTGCGAAAGAACGGCCCCTTGTATCTGTCCGACGATTGTGTAGCGCATACTGACGTAGATACCAACGCCGAGAAGCAAAGGCCCAAGCGTCAACAAAGCCCAGTAATTGATAATTCGATGCAGGAAACCTCGGCCTCGGGCAACGTGCCATATATTGTTAAAAGCTCTTTCTACCGTTGATAACACTGCGAGCGCGGCCCAGATCACAATGACTACGCTGATCAGCGTAACGGTGCCCTTGTCAACTTCGGCGAAGAAATTTTCGACCAACCTATCGAGATGCTCGGTGAGCCTGATGGTTTTGTCGGGATTCTCAGGGTCAGGCTGAGGGTCGGAGTATTGGATGTTCGAGAGATGCGCCTGGTCGTAAAGAAAACCTTTCACCTTTTCGCCAATCTTGCTGTAGTCCGGGAAGGATTGGAATACCAAGAGCATCACAATAGCCAGCGGCACAATGCCAAAGATGGTGTGATACGATAAGGCAGCGGCCTGCTGGCCGGCACGGTTCTTTTTCAAAAGCCTCGCGCAGTGCGACCACAATTTGATTTGAAAAACGGCAAAGCGACCGGCTTTGCCAAGCTGTGTTGTAGGTGTGGACAAGAGTCTCTCAAGCATGTTACTACCTTTCGACCACAACCTGCCGCCGGGATTACTCACTTGAACAGTCCTTCAAGACCCTTTCGTAGCTGATCTTCCAATTGTTTCATTAACTGGCCTTCAAGCAGCTTGCCTAAGTCAAGTTTGGGCTTATCAATGGTGCCCTTGAGCGGCACTGATATCCTTGGACTAGCGGTTTCACTTCCGACTCTTACCGTTCTGCCCCTCAGAGTATACGGCAAGGTTACCGTCATATCCAAGCTTTTGTCCAGGCCGATAGCACCCTTGAAATTGATTGGGTTGTCACCAATGTCCACCTGCATGTCATCGTACCGCAGAATACCCTTCTGCAAAACAAATCTTGTCGGATGTATTGTGAGCTCCTGTCCGCGAGAGCCTGTGCCAACCACTGAAAGAATCTGCCCGAGCAAATCCGAGGCCTGCAGATGTAGTTTGTTTGCGGAGATTGTGCCAATTACTTCGATCCGATTCTTGTTGCCCGACGCCAGCGGTATTGTAAGCCTTTCGCAATTGAAATTTGCCACGCCGTTGATATCAACCACATTGGCGAAGATCGGATTAACATACGTGAGCAGCTTTTGCGAAGTCTCCTTGTTGAGCTGAATGTCCTTAGCTATGTGCATCGGCCGAGGGGTCTTTAACAGTGTCGGTTTTTGCTTGAAATCTGCCTGGCCGGCAAAATTGAATTGGCCATTATTTACTGTGGTGGAAAAGGGCTCAATTGTGAACAGACCATTTTGGATTTTGATCTGGGCTTCGGTGGGGCCGAAATTCAACCCCATGTAATGAGCTTCCTCAAATCCCAATTTGCCTTTTGTGCTTAGGTTTTCGATCAATTTGTCCGTTTGATCAGCAGGGTATTCGGTGACAAAATCTATAGGGAGCTTGTTCTTGCCTTTTAGTTCCAAGCCCTCTGGCATGAATTGTGAGGCCACGGCGCTGACAGCCTCCCAGTCATATTCACAGTCCGCCCGGCCCTGCAATTTAGTTTTTCCGGCCTGATTTGTCTTTTTGAATTCACCTTTTTTGATCTTTATTTGCGGGCTTTCGAGCTGAAGTTGTTTGACGTTAATGGCTTTTTGGTTGGGATCGACCTCGGCATCAAACGTAAGCAGGACTTGTTCTTGCTGGAAAGGCTCTTTGCCTGGAGAGACGAGTTTGAAATTCTTGATGTTTGTTGCGTCAGTTTTGATTTGGTAGGTGCCCTCTTTGGAACTGACGTGGATTTGCGATTCGGCGATGCCGGCCAATTGCATATCTCGCGGGAACGAGGCGAACAGTACTGCAAACGGCTGAAGCTTTTTCAGATCAACATTGCTCGCAGAGACACCAAGCTCCAGGGATTTTGTGGCCTTTTCGTTCAGCGGAACAACCGCGTCTTTTATACTCAGCTTTCCAAGGCTTGCATTAGCCTCTAAGGACTCGGCGGTGACAATGTTATTTTTTCGATCGATATCAAACGCGAACGCGACCTCCATCCTTGGCTCGGAAGCGGTGACTTTTTCACTTGAACTTAAGCGCAGATTTTTGACGACCGATGAACCGGTAGCAGTAATATTTTCTTCCTTAATGGAGACTTGTCCATTGCTGGAGAGTTCGCCGGCCATCTGGTATGGGCCGATATCTACGAACTGGCCTAACTCCGATTGAAGTTTTGCCAGATCAGCTTGGCCTTCATATTTGATCTGCTCAATATTGCCGCTGGCATTGATTTTTGCAAATGGAGCTGACACATCAAGTTTGTCAAAACTTATTTTCTCGTTGTCGGTTCCTATTTCGAGTTCGGCGACGACTGGCTCGGAAAGGGCAAGCTCTTTTCCGTCAACTACACCTGCCAATCCAACAAGATTTGCGTGGCCAGCAAGGATTGTTTTTCCAGCTCTTGTGATTGTGTCGACATTGCCGGTCAGTTTTCCTGAGGTTACTTTCATTCCTTTCTTGATACCAAATGTTCGGGGCATTTGTGACAAGAGAGAAGCTACGTCACAATCGAAAGTGCCTTTTAAGCTGTAATTCGAATTCGGTGCTAAGAAATCAGCCAAAGATTTGAATGTCGTAGGAACAACGCCGCTGGCGTTGACATCTGCCCAATCACTTCTAGCGTGCAGCTTGTCAATATTTATCACATCTTTTTTACTGCTGAGCTGTATGCCTATATCCAAAACACTGGTCAGTAATCTGTCACCCTTTAGTTTGGCTCCGGTTACATCGAGGTTCTTTGCTTTGACAGTGGCATCCAAGTTTTCAAACTGGCCGTCCCTAATTTCGCTATTTAGATTGGCGGAGACGCGGCCTTTGGCCTGAATATCAACTTTTGCCAATTCAAAGATTGGGGCCAGAGACGCAAGGTCCAAGTCATTGACCTCAACGATTAGATCGCCGGTAGTGCCTTTGAGGGTCCAGCCGGTCTTCTTCCGGTCCGTCTTGACCTGGCCCTTTGCGTGGATTTTCGAAGCTCTGTCCCCTTCCACCACAACCATATCAATATCGAAGTTGCTCTGCTTGCCGGGGGGACGTATGCTCAGCTTGGAGTTTATCTGAGAAAGCTCAACCGTTTTGGCTTTTGAATCGGTCACCTTCAAGTTGCCATTTTTGACAACGACATCCGTGACAAGGCCAATGCTCATGCCTTCCACGGGAACGGTTTGTGGTTTTGAGCTTGGGGCAACAGCTTTTGCTCGCTGATCCTTGAGGTTTATCTCGATCTTCGGCTCGTTAATTATTGTTTCACCAAAGGACAAGCTGCCGGTTAGGATGGCACCATAGTGGGGTTTCGTCGTGAATTGCTTTACCCGGACGAGAGTTTGGCCGACACCATCATTGAAGCTGAAGTCCACAACCTTGACACCCTTCAACCATCCGACCGACAGATCAGCGAAATCAATCTGGCCGTTGATGGCACGGTTGACTTTGGCCAAAATTACTTTCCGGCCTTTCTCTGATGATACAACTACAGGCACAAGCAGAAACAGCAACACAATTAGAGCAGCAATGAGAGCCAATATGAACGTGACTTTCCTTTTGGTGCTCTTTCTTTTCGCCTGAGTTCGAAGGCTTTTTTCGGGCTGCATTGTTCGCCCTCCTGAAACAATTGGTGCACAGTTTGCAATTCGTCGCTCGTGAGCTGTGTCTCGCCAAAGGTAAATGGATTCCTGCTTCCACAGGGCTGATATATTATATCGCTAACGAGAGCATGGAAGCACCAAGCATGACTTTCCACATGTTTTGTCTGCCGATTGCGCCAATATTAATCAAGCATTATCTCATCTGATTTGTGTTTCACTAGATCGTCGACTTTGTCAACATATTCTTTGGTGACGTCGTCGATTTGCTTTTTGCCATACTGGAGGTCATCCTCGGTGATGAGTTTGTCCTTTTGCTGCTTTTCGAGCTGCTTGTTTGCATCTCTTCGTATGTTACGTATGCCGACCTTTGCCTGTTCGCCGGTTTGCCTGGCTTGCTGAACAAGCTGCAATCTTCGTTCTTCACTGAGCGCCGGGACATTGAGCCTGATGAACTTGCCTTCCACAACCGGTGCAATACTCAGGTCACTGTTTTTGATTGCCTTTTCAATCTCCTTGACCGAAGCGGGGTCAAAAGGCTTAATCACGATCATATCGGCTTGTGGCGTTGCGAGAGTTGCCAACTGTTTTAATGGCGTAGGCGTGCCGTAATAATCGACTTTTATATTATCAACCAGCCCGGTAGAAGCTCTTCCGGTCCGGACTGTTTTCAATTCGTCGTGCAGGACCTCGACTGCCTTTTTCATTTTGGATTGGGCTTCGGAGACTATTTCTTTAGTAGGCATCTGCAACCTCGCTTCGTATTGCGTATCTCGTATTGCGTAGTGCGTACTTTTTCCTCGCAATACGCATCGCGCATCACGAGCTACGAATCAATGTGCCAACCTGCTCGCCACAAATGGCTTTGGCCATATTACCCTTTTCGAAAATATTCAAAACGATAATCGGAATATTGTTGTCCCGGCAAAGAGTTACTGCGGAATGGTCTATTATTTTAAGGTTTCTCGTTAGCACTTCGTCATACGGTAATCTTTCAAATAGCTGCGCATCAGGATTTTCCTTTGGGTCGGCGCTGTAGACGCCTTCAACATTTGTTGCCTTGATCAGCAAGTCTGCATTGAGTTCCGAAGCCCTTAGAGCTGCACACGTATCAGTCGTAAAGAACGGATTCCCGGTGCCGCCAGCCAATATGGCCACCCTTCCAAGCTCCAAGTGGTGAAGAGCCCTTCTGCGAATAAACGGCTCACACATCGCTGCAACTTCAATTGCACTTAGGACCCTGGTCGGCTGGCCGAGCTTTTCAAGCGTCTCCTGCAAGGCACAGGCGTTGATAATGGTGGCTAACATCCCCATATAATCGGCTGTGTTTCGAGGTATGTGGGTGACTTTGGAAAAAGCCTCGCCTCGTAGGAAATTGCCGGCACCAACTACGACCGCGACCTGCAGATCAAGCTTGCATATTTGCGATATCCTTCCAGCAATCGACTCAAGGGTGGCGCCGTCAATCCCGAATGCTCCAGGCTTGCAGAAACTTTCGCCGGAAAGCTTCAGGAGGACGCGCTTGTATTTGCTCTTTGCCATCTCTTTCGCATCTCGTATTTCGCATTTCGCATCTCAGCCGAGATATAATTGACGATCCACGAGAGACGCTTCTTAGCTAACTTCCAATCTTACGAACCTCTTTATCTTGGCCTGCCCCCCAGCTTGTTTGGCAGCTTCGGTAAGAACCTGTGCAACTGATTTGCTGTCGTCCTTGACAAATAGTTGGTCCAGAAGGCAATTCTCTGTGTAGAACTTTTTCATTTTGCCTTCAACGATTTTGTCTATGATATTTGCGGGCTTGTCCTTCACCTGCTCGGCGAAGATGGCTTTCTCCCGCTCAATTGTCTCGGGGTCAATACCGTCCCTATCCAACGCTAACGGTCTTACCGCAGTGATGTGCATGGCAATATCGGAAGCTGTCTGCTTCATTACATCCGCGTCAGCCACATTGTCATCACTGGTTTCAATCTCAAGCATCGTGCCGAGTTTTTCGTTGAAGTGGATGTATGTGCCTATAAGCCCCGGCCCATCGAGCTTGTATTTTGTGTAATCTCCCACTCGTATTTTCTCACCGGTCTTACTGACCGTCTCGGTCAAGACATCGTTGAACTTCTTTCCGTCAAGCGTAGTTTCAAGGATGTCCTCGGTCCCCCGGTCGGCTGCACAAACCAGGGCATAGTCGGCAAGGGCTTGGGCCGCTGCCACAAAGTCGTCGCTCCTGGCCACAAAATCGGTCTCACAGCAAAGGGTCGTGATAGCTGAAGTCTTGCCGTCTTCGCTGGTCTTGCCGATTACCAGGCCCTCGGAGGTCTCGCGCTCCGTTCGCTTTGCCAAAGTCGCAAGGCCCTTCTTGCGAAGGACCTCTATAGCCTGATCGATATCACCCTCGGATTCCTGAAGCGCCCTTTTGCAGTCCATCATTCCTTGACCGGTCATCTTCCGGAGTTTGGCTACCATAGACGCTGAAATTTCCGCCATCTTAAAGCTCCCATTTCGTGGCACGTGACCCGGATCATCTGATATGGGGCACGCATGACATACTATGGACTTGATTGGTTCGGTTCCTGCTGCTGAGCGTCGCTTTCTTGCTGAGGTGATTGAGCAGTCTCCGGTGGGCTTTGCTCGACAGCAGCAACGGCCTCGGCATCGGTTTCATGCGCGCGGGCCAGAGCCGGCCTTCTTGAGCGGGCCCGCCTCGGCCGAAGCCCAGGTTCCTGACGGGCCGAACTCATTGTTTTGCCAATCGCCACGGCATCGGCTAACTCGTTGAGTATCAGTTCGATAGCTCTGATGGAGTCATCATTCGCTGGAATCGCCACATCTACTGCATCCGGATCCGAATCAGTATCGAGAAGTCCAATGGTTGCGATCCCCAGCTTTTTTGCCTCTCGTAAAGCGAGATATTCCTTCCTCGCGTCCACAACGACGACAGCACCCGGCAGGCGGGACATTTTGCGAACGCCTTCCAGATTGGTCCTAATTTTCCGCATCTCGCGTTTGAGCCTGGATGCCTGCTTTTTGCTCTCACTCTGGAGCGTTCCGTCTTGCTCCATAGCCTCCAGCTGCTCCAGCCTTTGCAATCGAGAGCGGACAGTTCTGAAGTTGGTGAGCATACCGCCCAGCCAGCGCTGCGAGACATAGTGCATGCCGCATTTGTCCGCGGCGGCCTCCACGGCTTTTTGGGCCTGCCTCTTGGTGCCCACGAAGACAACATCGTTGCCGGAAGAGACGATTTGAGCAAGAAGCTTCCTGGCTACAAGCAGGCCCTTCAAGGTTTTCTTCACATCGATAATATGAATATTTCCGCGTTTCGCAAAAATAAACGGGGCCATTCTGGGATTCCATCGGCTCACGCCGTGCCCAAAATGCACCCCGGCATTAATTAGTTCACGAGCTAACTGCTTAGCCACATAAGCCTCCAAACAATCTCAGAACTTTCTTGTCCACGACGCACAAACAACAAAATCAAAGCAAAATAATACAATTGGCAAGGTATGTCAAGAATTTTTATATTAAATTGCTGGCGCGGTTTGCGAGATATGAGATGTTGGCTAATACCAAACCGTGATTATGATATTGGGCTCGGTCTTTTTGGCCTGGACCTCGCCTGTAGCTGTATTCGTCCGTTTTATCACAACACCTGGGTTTGCCTTCAGCCAGTTGCTGATTTGCCCGTCAAGAAACTCCATGGCACCTGGGTGCAGCTTTGTGAAGAAGGTCCTTACGCCCGTAATGCGGTCGCTGGAAACCGCTTTCTCGGCTGGCTGTGCCGTAGCTGGCCTTGCGGCAGTTGGCTTTGCAGCAGCCGTCTTGGGGATTTCTGCCGTACCTCTACCGCCCAGATTTAGAGGCGAATGCGAAACATTCGTTTGGCCCGTATCGTCATCATCAAAGGAAATCGGTTTGTCGAGGTCGTCATCAAGGGGAATAGGCTTATCGAGGTCTTCGCTGCCGGGAAGTCTATTACCATCGAGACTATCCATATAGTGTGCCTCTGTTTTCCTGCTTAGGCTTTTTAGCCTGTGCCCTTTTTGGGTTCTTTTGTGGGCTCTTGAGCCTTGGCTTTGCCTTTTTCGGCGTTAGCCTTTTGAGCTTCTGCCTTGGCCTGTTCAGCGGCCTTGATCATTGCTTGGGCTTCGGCTTTGGCCTTTTCCGCATCGGCCACGATTTTTTCGGCCTCTGCTGTTACTCGGTCTAATTCAGCCCTTGCCTTTTCGGCTTCGGCCTCCGCATTTTTGACCTTGAGATTCGCTTCCCTCAGGGCGCTTCGGGCCTCTGTTCTTCCTTTCTCAGCAGCGAGACGTGCCTGTTCAGCCTCGTCAGCTCGGCGATGTTGCTCTTGCTCACGAGCTTTGAATCCTAATGGATCTGTAATAGTCTTCTCCAAGGCTCCGGGGTTAGACGGCTCATGTTTTTCCTTGACATCTTCGATCATTTCCGTCCTTGGGATACCGCCGGTCGAGATGCTCGGAGTCAGTATGAATATAGTTTCGACGACCCGCTCTTCAAAATCTCTGCCCTGGAATAGAATGCCGATCAGAGGTAGGTCTTTCAGGAACGGGATGCCGCGGCTGACGTCGCGCTTCTCGCTCTTTCTTATCCCGCCTATTACCAGACTCTCACCCCGTCTGATGCGGTTTTCCTTATTCTGGATTTCTTTTTTGGTGATAATGGGCAACTGTTTAACACCTTCAGGAGTCAACTTCGACCCAAGAAGTATGTTTGTTTCCAGACCGATATAGTCGTCCGCGAAGACGTGTGGAGTGATCTGAAGCGAATCGACCACCTCCTCATACTCCATCTTGCTCTCTATCCATCCCGTCACGGTGCCGCCTTTAAGGTATGTCCGTTGCAGGGGCACCTTCTGCATTGACGAGATCTTTGCCATTTGGCCGTTGACGACTTCAAGCGTGGGGTTCATCAATATCTTCAGATAACCCTCTGACTCCAATATATCAAGCAAAGTCACAAACTTCTCATCCACATATCCGAGCTGAAGACCCATTTTAGCACGCGCCAGATCTCTGAGTGAAGCGCCGGGAAATGCAGGGAGTGTAGTGGCCTCCTGGAGCAATTCAGTAACACCCATTCCATAAGGCCGGCCTGCCGGCCCAGCCCAAATATCCTCACCAAATAACTCTTCAATCAGGATAGAAGTTCCCCAGTCCAACGTCTTGTCCGCATAGACTTCGGAAATGATGCAATCGATTTTGACCTGAACGGGTGGGACATCGACCAGCGCCAAAAATTCACGCACGGCCTCAGCATCCTCTCTGGCCGGGCACCTTACTAACAACTGGTTTGTAGCAGGATTGCTGCTGACACGGTAATCGGGCACCCTGGTTGACTTGCCTTTTGCGTCAAAGAGCGTCGACGCAAATTGGTCGTTGACAATCGTTCTTAAGAGCTCAGAAGTATGGTACTTGCAGAAGTAGAACAGCTTGAACTCAGCCTTGCCACCAACGACTTGCTCAAGGATTATGGGTGGCTGTTTGTAGACCGCGGGCATTGGGATGCTTGGCTCGGCTGCAAGTTCAATCTTACTGAGGTTCTCGATGATGCTTTGGGTCTCAGCAGTTACGGATGTTTGGGCAGAACAATTCTGCGCGCCGCAAATTGACAGCATAAATACAGCGGCCACAGCCCCAATCAGCTTTTGACTGCGGCTAACTTTCCGGCTGTTATTTTCCATAACTACACAGCCACCGTTATTAACCCGCCTCTGTAACACATCGCACCATTTCGCTTAAAGCGGTCTCTACCTATATGTAGACGGTAACCAATCCTCATTGTATTGCATATTTCTTTATCGTCAAGCATATTTTAATAAATTAGGAAAAATAGTTACTTTAGCCTTACCCAAATTAAATCGTTGAACAAATAGCATTTTCTTGCTATTTTATCGGCTGATGGCTAAAAAAAAGCAGAAAAATGTTACAGTGGGCTTCGTATCACTGGGCTGTCCAAAAAATATTGTCGACAGCGAAAAAATGTTGGGCGAGATCGCCCAGTCAGGCCTTTTTATAGTTAGCGAGTCTGATGACGCTGATGTTGTTGTCATCAATACCTGCGGTTTTATCGAACCGGCCAAAGCCGAAGCGCTCGAAGCAATAAGACATGCCGTGGCTTGCAAACGTAACGGCACTGTTGGAAAAGTGATTGTCGCCGGATGTCTTTGCCAGAGATTGGGCCAGCAGCTTTTTGACCAGGTCGATGGCATTGATGCCATCGTCGGACTGGGCCAGCGAGACAATATTGCCCAGATAATCAAAGACACTGTCGCTTCAAAACAGGCCACCGCCTACCTGGGCCGCCCCCCAGAGAAGTGCAGTGACGATAGAGCCAGGTTACTCATTACTGGAGGTCACTGGGCGTACCTGAGGATTAGCGAGGGCTGCAATCACCGATGCTCTTTCTGCACGATACCAGCAATTCGAGGCCCGTTCAGAAGCAAGCCGTGGCAACTCATTCTGGCTGAGGCCAGCGAACTGGTGTCGGTGGGGGTGGTCGAATTGAACATAATCGCACAGGATACGACAAGCTATGGCCACGATTTGAAAATAGAGAATGGGTTGGCCACGCTGTTGACGGCGCTCGAAAAGATTGCAGGCCTTGCGTGGATACGGTTGATGTACCTCTGGCCGGCAGGAATTGACAAGAAGCTAATCGAAACCATCGCAAGGAATGAAAAGGTCGTCCACTATTTTGATATCCCAATCCAGCACATAAACGACGAGATTCTAAAGGCCATGCGCCGCCCTGATAATAAGGACCGGATTAGGCGCCTGATTGAAAATTTGCGTGAGGCCATCCCGGATTGCGTATTGCGAACGACCCTGATAGTCGGCTTCCCGGCAGAGACAGACCAACAGTTCGCTGAGCTGCTGGACTTTGTCAGGTGGGCCGAATTTGATGCGCTTGGCTGCTTCGAATTCTATCCGGAGTCTGGCACCATCGCAGCCGATATGCCCGCACAAGTCCCCGACCAAATAAAACAGCAGCGCGTTGAAGAGTTGATGTTCACACAGCAGAAGATCGCGTTTGCCAAAAACGAAAAGAGAGTTGGCCGCAGACTTACCTGCATAGTTGACTCAGTTGATGACAAGGGTACAGGCCGGGGACGTTTCTACGGCCAAGCACCGGATATCGATAGCGTCTGCATCATACAGAACTGCCGTGCGAAGCCCGGACAGTTCATCGATACGGAAGTTGTTGGCACAAAAGACTACGATTTGCTCGTCCGACAAACTTAGTATTGAGTCGAATCTGAGGCAGCAGTAAAGCGCGTTGGAATTTTTTCCTTTCCGCAGCATGTTCTTGCTTGTTATTGAATTTCTGACGAGGTAGACTTTTGTCATGGTTAAACTCGTCCCGAATACGTTGACATTTGGCCGGCTCGCTCTAACAATCGTCTTTCTCATTATGATTCTTAGCTCACCGTCCGTCACAAACAAGGCATTGTTTCTGAGCATTGGCTTTGTTGTGTTTGTCATTGCGGGTTTGACCGATATAGTCGATGGCATAGTGGCTCGCAAATTCAATGTTACCAGCAAGTTCGGACGAATGATCGACCCTCTGGTCGACAAGGTTCTGGTCTGCGGTGCGTTCGTTTGTTTTGCAATAATCCGAGAGCCAAAGCTTTTTGGCTTCAGCCGAAGCACTTTGGCAGTAATTCAGTGGTCGGTGGTAGGGATCCTGGTCGCCAGAGAGGCCTATGTGACGGCACTGCGCCACATCGCAGAGGCTCGCGGCATCAACTTTGCAGCAACCATCTCCGGCAAAGTGAAAATGCTGCTGCAGATCTTTGCCATCGGCACCGTGATTATAAAGATGGCGCATGTCCCGGAGGCTCGCTGGGCAGATTGGTTCACCACCGTGACGTTCGTGATTATGCTCGCCGTGACAGTTGCCTCAGGCCTGATGGCAACTCGGCGGACTGACTGGAAAAGAGCAATATAGGGGAAAGGCACATGAAAAATCGATTGTGTTGTGCGATGAAATTGTTGGCCTTTTGCGCAGCGTTCTGTCTGTCGGCAAATCCGGGGCTGGCTGTACAAACCGGTGCGAAAACAAGTGGAACGGACAAGATCGAAAGATTCATGCCGCCCATTCCCGAGGGGGAGAAATGGAAGCTGGTATGGAGCGATGAGTTCGACGGCACAAAAATTGATGAGGCGAAGTGGGAAATACTCGGTGACTGGAAGCGACGAGATGGTTATTGGGTGAAGCAGGACGCCTATCTGGACGGCAAGGGAAATCTGATATTGCGCACCAAGAAAGACGGCAACCGTTATACGAGCGGGGCTGTGCGGACTAAGAACAAGTTTGAGCACAGATTCGGCTATTGGGTGTGTCGATGTAAGTTTCCCGAGCAGGTCGGGCACTGGCCGGCGTTCTGGCTTCACACAAACGGTGTTAGCAGAGTGGGGAACGAGGGCACCGACGGCACCGAAATAGACATCATGGAAAAGCCCTGGCTGCAAGACAGAATAACACAGAACCTGCACTGGGATGGCTATGGAAAGCAACACAAGCACGCCGGCACAAAAGTCACGATACCTGGAGTCAGTGAAGGGTTTCATACCTTCGCGCTGCACTGGAAACCGGATGAATATGTTTTCTATGTTGATGGCAAAGAGACGTGGCGCACGGATGCCGGAGGTGTTTCGCAGGTCCCACAGTTCGCTAAACTTACCGAGGAAATTGGAAAGTGGGGTGGCGATATAACGACAGCAAAGCTTCCGGATTACTTCACAGTAGACTACGTGCGCGTGTATGACACGGTTGATAAGGATGAGATGTCTGCCCGCGAATCCCTCGTTCGCAAAGCAGCCAATGTCAGACCCTCCGCACGGCAGCTTGCCTGGCAGGAAAAGGAATTCATTGCGTTCATACATTTTGGCATCAATACATTCACCAATAGAGAATGGGGCACCGGCAAGGAAGACCCGAAATTGTTCAATTCGACCCAGGTCGATACCCGGCAATGGGCCCGAGTCTGTAAAGAAGCCGGTATGAAAATGATAATCCTGACGGCAAAACACCATGACGGCTTTTGCCTTTGGCCGAGCAAGTATACCGAGCATTCCGTAAGAAATAGTTCCTGGAGGAACGGCAAAGGCGACGTTCTGCGCGAATTAGCTGATGCCTGTCGGGAAGCGGGACTGGCGATGGGACTTTACTTGTCGCCATGGGACATGCACGAGCCGAGCTATGGAGACACGCTGGCCTACAACAGGTTCTACAAGAATCAGTTGCGGGAGCTGCTGACGGATTATGGTGAGGTAGCTGAGGTTTGGTTCGACGGAGCTAAGGGACCTAACGCCAAGGATATGGAGTATGATTGGCTCGGCTATTATGCCATCGTCCGCAAGCTTCAGCCTAATGAGGTCATTTTCAATGGCCTCGATGTTCGCTGGGTCGGAAATGAGAGTGGCTATGCCCGCCAGAGCGAGTGGAGCGTTATGAAAAGAAACGACAAGCCCTTCGGTTTTATAAGCAACCAACAGAGGGATTTGGGCAGTATAGAAGCGCTTGGCGACGGGGAGAACCTTATCTGGTATCCGGCGGAAACGGATGTGTCGATCCGGCCTGGCTGGTTTTACCACGCCAGCCAGGACGACAAGGTTAAGTTACTTGAGAAGTTGCTGGACATATACTACAGCTCCGTGGGCCGTAATAGTCTGCTGCTACTGAATTTGCCGCCTGACCAGCGGGGCCTTATCCATGAAAATGATGTCAAACGTCTACGGGAACTGCGGAACGTTCTTGATGCGACATTTGACGAGAATCTGGCGTTGGGAGCTAAAGCTATGGCTTCAGCCGTCCGAGACAACAATCCCAAGTATGGAGCTGACAAAGTAGTAGACGGTAAGACAAAGACCTATTGGACGACCGACGACTGGATGACGGCCGCCACGCTCGAATTTGACCTCGGCAAAAAGTGCACATTCAACGTGGCCGAATTAGCCGAATACATCAAGATAGGGCAAAGGGTTGAAGAATTCACGCTCGAGGCCTGGGACGGAAAGAGCTGGAAGGAATTTGCCGGCGGCACCACCATCGGTTACAAGCGGCTGTTGCGCTTCAACGATGTCACTGCTCGAAAGGTGCGCCTAAAGATACTAAAGTCCCGCGTCTGTCCGACCGTCTCGAACTTCGCTTTATATTATGCGCCGCCGCTCAAATAATTGTCGGCTACTAACGGTCTAACGGCAATCCCCAAACTGACCGATTTTCGCTGTCATCCCTTTCTATGCCCGGTGTTTTCTTAACAAAGCCAAGCTACCCAAGCTGAGCAGCAGGAGCGTAGCCGGTTCAGGCACCAATGCCATTATTTCGGAACCGGATAATGCTCTATTGTAGATGCGAACTTCGTCGATGAGGCCGTTGAAATACAATCCGTCATCCCTCCTGCCAATCAGTAAAGGATTTGCATTACGAGTCGGCGTTCGAGTAAACGTGGTGTCGGCATATTTGCCGGTAATAAACCCGTTAACATAAAAGTCAGGAATGTTATTCTCGACTCTTACCGAAACATGATGCCACTGGCTTATAGGAATATCTACACGACTGTACACACGTTCATGTGCAATGGCATCGGCTCTAACAAAAGCCAGGTTAGGCTTGGCATTCGAAGTTGTTCGAAAATCAAACGGGTTATTTCGCGCTCCACTGCCCACGCACTTTGTGACTATAGCTTGATACGAACCGCCTCGTGTACAGTAAACCCAGGCGGAAATAGTAATATCTCCCAAAACATCCAAAGCTGCGTCATCTGGGACACTGACATAATTATCCACACCATCAAAGCTCAGGGCGCCACCGAACTTGCCGGTCGTCCAAGTGGCTCCGTAAACTGTCCCATCATTTCCGTTACCCGAGTCGTCACGTCCTGGATTGGCCGAGTCATCGAAACTCCAATAACCTACGAGACCTTCAGTTAGCGTAGCCCTACCTACAGGAGTATACACCAATATCACTGCTGCTATGATTGACACACTCAGCTTATTCATTCTGAGCCCCTCTCGTATAACGCTCTTTCACAAGATGCGATTGCTTTTCTTGCCCTTCCTTCGTCAGCACGCGCAGCTCGGCTCTTTTCCTTCCGTGCTTGGACTAAACCTGTTTTTGCGGGGGGGAAAGCTCGATGGAAGCACAGGCGCACTTCCCCACCACTCCTCCTTGATTAGATTTTAGTATATCCGATTTGCGATTGAGATGTAAGGGAAAATTCCAGGAATTGTGGTTTTTTGTATCTGCCGATGAAATGTAGGCGTTTTCGTTGACAAAACTGACGCGGCAGTCTACCATATCAATGTTAACCATACTCTTAGGGATAACGCAAGTTATGGCAAATAAAGGATTTACGCATCTTCATCTGCACAGTCAGTACTCGCTGCTCGACGGGGCGATAGTCTTCGAGAAGCTATTGAAACGCTGTAAGCAGCTCGATATGGACTCTGTTGCCGTAACGGATCACGGCAATCTGTTCGGGGCCGTCGAGTTCTACACAAAGGCAATAGCCGCACACGTCAAGCCGGTCCTCGGCATCGAGGCATATATTGCCCCGCGCAGCAGGTTCGACAGGACAAAAACCACCATTGCGGACGCTGCATATCATCTGATTCTTTTGGCGGAGAACAATGTTGGCTACCAGAACCTGCTCAAGCTGGCAAGTGCAGGTTTTATCGACGGCTTTTACTATCGGCCGAGAATCGACAAAGAGATTCTGGCTGAGCTGAATGAAGGGCTTATATGTACTTCAGCGTGTCTGAAGGGTGAGATCCCTGCCGAGATTGCCAACGGCAACGAAAAGGCAGCGGTCGCTGCTGCAGAGAGCTATTTGAAGATATTCGGCCCGGACAGATTCTTCATCGAGATACAAAAACATGAGGGAGACGACCCTAACGTTCGCCAAGGGCTGATCGACCTTGCGAAAAAGATGGGCATAGCCACGGTCGCAACCAATGATGTGCACTTCTTGCAGGAAGACGACCACGAAGCCCATAATTGTCTGTGCGCTATCAGCACCGGCAAAAGGGCTGACGCGCCGGACAGAATGATTTATCCGCCGGACGTATATCTGAAGAGCTCTGACGATATGCAACAGCTTTTTGCCGAAAACACTGAGGCCTGTGACAATACGCTGGCGATTGCTGACCGCTGCAATGTCGAGCTTGACTTAAAGACGCGCCATGCACCGCGATTCCAACCTCCCGACGGCACAACCGCTGAAGAGTTCCTAACCACGTTGTGCTACGAAGGAGCGGAGAAGCGATACGGCAAAATCACCGACGAGGTCAAAAGCCGGCTCAACAGGGAACTAGACGTAATCGAATCGAAAGGGTTCGCCAGCTATTTTCTTATCGTTTGGGATTTCTGTAAATATGCCCACGAAAATGATATCCCCATAGGTGCCAGAGGCAGCGGCGTAGGGGCACTCGTGGGATATTGTTTGGGGCTTTGCGATATTGACCCGGTTCGATACGACCTGCTCTTTGAACGATTCATGGACCCGCAGCGCAACGAAATGCCCGATATTGACATCGATATTTGCCAGGCTCACCGCGCAAAAATCATTGACTATGTCCGGCAAAAATATGGCCATGTCGCGCAGATTATAACCTTCGGAACGATGAAGGCCCGTGCGGTTATCCGTGACATCTGCAGGGTGCTCGGCGTACCATTAGCCGAGGCTGACAGGTTAGCCAAGCTCGTGCCCTTCTCGCTTGACATGACGCTCGATAAGGCCTTAAAGACCGAGCCGGAGCTAAAACAAGCCTACGAGCAAAGCGAGCAGACCAGGAACGTAATCGATATCTGCAAAAAGCTGGAAGGCCTTGCCCGCCACGCATCGGTGCACGCTGCCGGCGTTGTCATTGCCGATGAGTCGTTGACCAATTTCGTGCCGCTATACAAAGCGTCTGGCTCAGACGACATCATAACCCAGTACGAAGGGCCTATGGTCGAGAAGGTTGGCCTTTTGAAAATGGACTTTCTGGGCCTAAAGACCCTCAGCGTACTGGAACGGGCTTGTCAGTTGGTCAAGGAGATTCATGGAGTAGGTATCGACCTGGAAGAGCTCGACCTTACCGATGCCAAGGTCTTCGAGCTATTTTCGGGCGGCAAAACAAAGGGCGTATTCCAATTTGAGTCCAGCGGCATGCAGGACATGCTAATCAGGATGAAGCCGGATCGGCTGGAGGACCTCATAGCCGCCAACGCGCTATATCGGCCGGGTCCTATGATACTAATCCCAGATTACATCGACCGAAAGCACGGGGGAAAATGGAAGCTGCCACACCCAATTATGACCGAAATCCTCGACGAGACCTACGGGATTATGGTCTATCAGGAACAGGTGATGCAAATCTGCAATCGGCTCGGCGATATTCCGCTGCGGGAAGCATATACACTTATTAAGGCTATTAGCAAGAAGAAAGCCAGGACAATTGCCAAGGAAAGGGAAAGATTCACAGCGGGGTGCGTTGCCAAAGGCCTGAAGCAGCATCAGGCCGCGCAGGTTTTTGAAATCATCGAACGGTTCGCCGGCTATGGCTTTAACAAGAGCCATTCGACCCGCTACGCCTTTATTGCGTACCAGACCGCCTACATGAAGACGCACTGGCCTGTTGAATTCATGGCTGCTCTTCTGACCTACGAGATGGGCAACATCGACAAGGTTGTGGACTACATCGGTGAATGCAGCCAAATGGGTATTGAGGTGATGGCGCCGGACATCAACGAAAGCGGCGTTGATTTTACCCCTGTTTATGAAGGCAACGGCGAAAAGAAAGGCGTCATACGCTTCGGGCTGGCGGCGGTCAAGGGCGTCGGCGAAAAAGCTGTCGAACAGATCATTGCAGCCCGCGAAAGAATCGGGCGATTCGAGAGCCTGTTCCATTTCTGCGAGAATGTCGATTTGCGGGCGGCCAACAAGCAGGTCCTCGAAGCGCTCATAAAGGCTGGTGCCTTCGACAGACTCGGCGGAAACCGCTCGCAGATGATGGCCGGCCTGGAGAAAGCGATGGAGATCGGCGCGAGCTTGCAGGCTGACAAGCAAAACGGCCAGATGAATTTCTTCGGCCAGATGACCCGCGAAGCAGACTATTCACAGGACCATAAGCAACTGCCGAACGTGCCGCCCTGGCCTGAGCCGCAGATGTTGGCCTACGAAAAACAGGTACTCGGCTTCTATGTCACCAGCAATCCGCTTAGCCATCACGCTGAGACAATAAGCCTCTATTCCACCCACAACAGCTCACAACTGGCTGAGGGCAACGCCAGCCGGCAAGTTGTGATAGGTGGAATGATAGCAAAGATAAGATACAATCTGACAAAATCGGGGCGAAATGCAGGCTCAAAAATGGCTGTCTTTGTGCTCGAAGATCTGCAGGGACAGGCCGAGGTAGTGATGTTCCCTGATGAATTGGCCAAATTCAGCAGTGTGTTGGTCCAGGATGCAGTTGTCTTTGTCAAGGGGAAGCTCGACTGGCGAAGGGAAAAACCCAACATCATAGCTGCGGAACTGATAAGCCTGGATGAGGTAAGAGAGAAATTGGCCGCCAAGGTCAGAATCAGACTGGACGCTCAAGACGTCACAGAGCAAAAGGTGGCAACGATAAAGAGCATCTGCCAGCACCACAAAGGCAGAAGCCCCGTTTACGTAGCGATAAGAACCGACAAAGGCAGAGTCTACGCAGCCGCCGATAAGGAGCTGAGCGTCAACCCCGACATCGACTTCTGCCGCAAGATGAAACAACTTCTCGGCGAAGAAAACTTCCAATTAGCAAAATAGGTTAAGAGAGAAAAATGCAAATAGACAAGAATAGCATAATCAAGCGAATTAACTACTTGATAGATTTGGCAACAAAAGCTACCGGACAGTGGGACCATAGTAGCTGTAATGAGATCGTGAGTGGAACCATTACTATCTTAGAACATCTATACGGCGCACATAGCAATAAGACAAAA